>NZ_RCOB01000183.1:0-23446 GCF_004307665.1 Pseudomonas sp. Sample_16 | reverse complement strand
TTCCGGCCCCATCGCTGGCAAGCCAGCTCCCACAGGAATTCGGTTCCCACATTGGGAAATGGGGTTGTCAGTTACCGACCACGACTCTTTGCGACGCTTTGGTCTGTGGTTTCGAGAACTTCCACGCGTCACCCGCCGGTGCCGTGCCTTTGTCGTAAGGCTTGCCCAGCAGCATGTAGACCAGACCGGCACCCATCACCACCAGGGTGGTCAGGATCATTGAATAGTTGATGTACCACGGCGCATCCGGCGAGCGCGGCCAGACCATGTTGATGATCGCGCAAACGCCATAAATCAGCGCGGCCAGGTTGATCCACAAGCCCCAGGCACCGAGGGTGAATTGACCATTCGGGCGCCAGCCCTTGGCGCGGGCGATCAACGCGGCGACCACGATCAGCTGGAACGCCACGTAAATACCGATGGCCGCAAAGCCGACAATGGTGGCCACGGCGTCGGCCATGAACATGCCCAGGCAGACAATCGCCGCCGGCACCAGGCCGCTGACCAGCAGCGCGAACGATGGCACATGGTTTGCCGACAGACGCTTGAACAGCGAACTGCCGACGATCATTTCGTCCCGGGCATAGGCGAACAGCAACCGGCTGGCGGCCGCTTGCAGGCTCAACACGCAGGAAATGAACGAAACCATCACCACCGCCATCACCAGGCGCGAACCCACGGGGCCAAACGCGTTGGCCAGGATGGTCGCGACCGGGTCGGTGTCTTCGCCGGCCAAAACCTTGGCCATGTCCGGAACCGAAAGGATCAGCGCCAGGCAAGCGAACATCGCCGCCGCGCCACCGATGTAAATGGTCATGCGCATGGCTTTGGGAATGCGTTTGCCCGGGTTCGGGGTTTCTTCGGCGACATCGCCGCAAGCCTCGAAGCCGTAGTACTGGAACAGACCGGCCAGGGACGCCGCGAGGAACGCCGGCAAGTACGAACCATTGACCTCAAGGTTGAAGGTGTCAAACAGCACGCTGAACGGTTGATGACGCTCGAAGATCAGCAGATAGCCACCGACGAGAATCGCTCCGACCAGCTCGCAGAGAAAGCCGAACATCGCCACCTGCGCCAGCAACTTTGTGCCCACCAGGTTCAACGCGGTGGACAGCAGGATAATTGCCAGGGCGATGTAGATGTTGGCCTCGGGACCGGGGCTGAAGCCCAGCATGATCGCCAGATACGGCCCGGCCCCCACCGCGACCCCGGCGATAGTGGCGCACAAGGCCCAGGCATACACCCAGCCGACCATCCACGCCCAGCGCTTGCCCACCAGGCGACGAGCCCAAGGGTAAACACCGCCGGAAATCGGGAACTGCGAAACCACTTCACCAAAAATCAGGCACACCAGCATCTGCCCGGCACCGATCAACAGATAAGACCAGAACATTGGCGGGCCGCCGGCAGCCAGACACAAACCGAACAGGGTGTAGACGCCGACGACGGGCGACAAGTAGGTAAAGCCCAGGGAAAAGTTCTCCCACAGACTCATGCTGCGGTTGAAATCGGAGCTGTAGCCGAGGGCGCGCAGTTGTTCCGCGTCCTGGTCGACGCTGCTGCTTGCACGCGTGTTAGATGAGCCACTCATGTTATTTCCTCATTATCAATGGCAGTGGATTGCGGGTACTCGATCCTGTGGGAGCCAGCCTGCTGGCGATGGGGCCCTCACGACCGCCATCGCCAGCAGGCTGGCTCCCACAGGGGATTGCGTCAGGCTTTGGCTTCGTCGTCGTATTGGGACAGCCACTCCACCGCCGCGTCGCGGTAACGGCTGAACCCCTTGTAGTCGACCAGTTGTTGATTCAAGTCGCGCAACACGCGGTGCATGCGCCGGGCCCACGCCGGATTGGTGGCGATGTCTTCGAGGCTCAACAGGTAGGTGCGAATCGGAAAGACAATGGCGTTACTGCGTGGCAGGCGATGCAGCGGTTGCAGTTCGATGCGCAGATACACCAGCTTGCCGGCGTTTTCGGCGGTGACGATGGTTCGGTCGGGTGCCCATTCCGGCAGGCTTTCAGCCGACACTTCCAGACGCGGGTTGACCGTCAGCGACCAGTTCAGGCGACGCACCGGGTGGCCGATACGCAGGCGCAGCAGGAATTTCAGGGCACGGTCGAGCATGCCGATTTCCTTCACCAGCGGTACCGGACCGTGGAATTCTTCCCAGCTCATGCCGAGGTTGAAACGCAGCGAATAGTCGGCACGCTGAGTGGCGATGCCGGCACCCCAGTACAACGTGCCGTCGCGTTCTTCCTGCAAGACCCAGTCGCCCTGAGCCTGACGGGTCACGTATTCCATTGGCTCATAGGGCAGGGTGGTCGGGTCGCCAAAGGTGAAACGGTCGTCGATGCCCAGCAGCCGGTTGGTCCAGTGCCACTGGCGACCGTCGCGCTCCAGGCTGAAGTACTGCGGGTAATCCCGGGCATAGGACTCCATGATCAATTCCAGAAGGTCCCATTGCGCCTCCATCATGTGCGGTGCCGAGACATAGTGCATGCCCGGGTCTTTCTCCAGGGTGATGGCGCGATCGCGGCACTCGCTGATGTAGTGCTCGTCGATATCGAATGCGGCGCGGAATGCACCGTCGCCCACCGAGACATGCGGTTCGAGGTTCATCGAATACATGTACTCGTCATCGGGAAACGGGAAGGGCGCGCGCGCGATGGTTTCCGGGCTGTTGGCGAAGGTGTAGTCGTCGCGGTAGGTTTCGTCGGGATTGAATTTTATGTTCATTGTTTTTTCTCCGTCGATCAGAGGTCGATGACCAGGCGATTGCATTTGGCGCGGGATACGCAGGGCATGATTTTCTTGCCACTGGTCTTGTCGTCGTCGGACAGCCAGTCGTCGCTGTGCAGCAGTTCGCCGTCGAGTTCCAGCACGGGGGTTTCACAATGCCCACAGGCCCCGCCACGACACAGGTAAGGCATGCTGAAGCCAGCGGCTTCGACCGCTTCGAGCATGGTCTGGTCGGGTGAAACCTCGATGGTCGTGCCGCTGCGGCCGAGGGTGAAGCTGAAGGCTTCGCCGCCGCTGCTTTGTTCCAGGAAACGTTCGAAGTGCACATGGCTGTCGGTCCAGCCAAGGTCGCGAGCGCACGCCAGGGTGGCATCGATCATGCTGTCCGGGCCGCACACGTAGACGTGACTTCCCAACGCACGGTCGGCCAGAATCTTGCCGATTTCCATGCGCGATTCGACACCCTTGCGGTACAGATGCACCTGCTGGCCATAGATGGCCTTTAACTCTTCGCCCAATTGCGCATGTTCTTCGCCACGCACTGCGTAATGCAGCTCGAACGGCACCTTGCTCAGGCGCAATTCTTCCAATTGCGAAATCACCGGGGTAATGCCGACACCGCCGGCGATGAACAAATGCAGGCGCGCCTGTTTGATCAACGGGAAGAGATTGACTGGCGGAGTCACCTCGATCATGTCCCCTTCGTTCACCGAATCGTGCAGCGCGACCGAACCGCCGCGACCGCTGTCCACCCGACGCACGGCAATCTGGTAGCTGCTGGTGTCGTAGGGCGAGCTCAGGAGCGAGTAGGGGTTGCGCAGGGTGTTGCTCTGATTGGCGATCAACACCACGACGTGACTGCCACCGGAGAACGCCGGCAAGTGCGCGCCGGTCGGCGAGACCAGGGTGAAGCGTTTGATTTCCGGGGTCACCGCTTCGATGCGGGCCACACGCAGATTCAAAGTCCCATTGTTCTGGCTCATGTATCGAGCTCCTCGGCAGGGGGTAGTTCGCCCGGTACTTCGGCGTCGGCCTTGACCGCCTGAAACGCTGCCAGGCGCCGGGAATAGTGATCGCGCACCACCAGCGTCAGGCCGCAGCCGGGGCAGTCGTAGACACGTTGGGTGACGTTTTCGGTATAGGTGTCGCAGTGCACGCACCAGACCCGGCGCACGAGGGTGCCGGAGTGCTCGCGCAGGACTTCGTCGCGGTTGAGGTCGAAATGCGTGGCCACTTGCATGGCGCTGCCGAGGAAGCTTTCGGAGCCGGCCAGATACAGGCGGGTGCCCATGCGGGCATCGGCGAGCAGCACCTTGAGCGCGTCGATCAACGCTTGGTTCGTCTCAACGACCTGCAATGGCAGATCGGGGTGGCGCTGCTGCAAAGGTGCGAGGAAGTCCTGCCCGGAAAACGACTCGCGGGAATACAGCAAGGTAATGGGGCAATCCAGCTCCACCAGTTCGTCCAGCAAACGCAACATGGCACGACCGCCGCTGCCTTGCCCGGCAACGATATGGCGCCTGCCTCCCGGTAATGGTTGCAACCGGTCATAGACCGGTCGGCTTTTGATCCCGGTGATCAACATTCTTATTATTCCTCCTGGCTAGCGAGCCGGCGTTTGGAAGCCGGCTGCGATGCAAAGCCCAACGATGGTGGGTTGCAGATAGCAGGAGCACAGGTCGTGCCAAGTGATTAACTTGTTGAAATATAAGGAAGTATTATTTTTGCTGGACTGCGATGCAGGCAAAAGTAAGCAGATGTGTATGCGTTTTTGCAGCGGCTGGAGGAGTGCCGGACAGCGCACAATCCCCGTGGAACCGCCTGACGGCGGTCAATCGCGCTGCAGCTTGCGAATCAGCGTGCCGATGTCGATGCCCAGGTGCTGCGCCGCCTTGCGTTTGCTGCCGCACAGGTCCACGGCCTGAAGGATCACATGGCGTTCGAACTGTTGAACCTGAAGCTTGAGGTTTTGCTCCGGGTTGTCTTGCGTCTCGACCTCCACGAAGGAAGGGCTCTGGTGCTGCGGCGATCGCTGCGGTCCCAGCAGTTCGGCTGGCAGGTGATGTTCCTGCGCTTCATCGTCGGCAAGCACCGCCAGCCGCTCGAAAATGTTCACCAGTTCACGAATATTGCCGGGGAAGTCGTAGCTCATCAGACGCTTGCGGCAGCCGCTCGACAGGCTCAGCGACGGCTCGCGGTCGCCATTGATGCGACTCAGGAGAATATCGATCAGGAACGGCAAGTCATCCCGATGCTGACGCAGCGGCGGAATTTCAACCGGCAGCACGGCGAGTCGATAGTAAAGGTCGGCACGAAATTCGCCGATGCTCACCAAATGGCGCAGGTCTTTATTGGTGGCGGCGATGACCTGCACCTGTACGGTCTTGCTCAGGGGCGAGCCGACTGACTGGATGGTGCTGTCTTCCAGAAACTTCAGGAGCTTGGCCTGCACATGCAGGGGGATTTCGCCGATCTCGTCGAGAAACAATGTCCCGCCCGAGGCCGCCTCGATATAGCCCTGCTTGCCGCCCTGCAAGGCGCCGGTAAAGGCGCCGCGCTCGTAGCCGAACATCTCCGATTCGAACAGGCTCTCGGGAATGCTCCCGCAATTGACGTGAATGAACGGCCGGTCACCCCAACCGGCCGCCCGATGAATATGCCGGGCGATGGCGGTCTTGCCGACCCCCGGTTCACCCAGCAGCAACAACCGTGCGCGCCGGCGAAAAGCGCGCACGCCGGTATCGGCGATGCTCGACAGTTGCGGGGAAAGATGCAGGGCATTGTCCTGAGGATCTCGCAGGCCCTGGGGTTCTACCGGTCGGCCGCCAAGGGCGGCTCGCCGCTGTGGCTGGCTGCCGTCGAAGTCTTTCTGGGTCAACATGCGGAAGGGTTTTTCGTAAGCCCCCGTGGGGATCGCATGCGTGCTGCTGAGCAGCACGCGACCTTCCCGCGAGCGGGTCAACGCGCTGTTGCCACCACGATTCAATGCAGCCAGCAAATCGTCGTAGTTCAACGCCGAACGCTGGAAGAAATCACTTTCCGACAGCCCGACGGCTTGCTGTTTGGAGAGCCGGTTGACCCGTTCGGCGGCCAGATTGAGAAAGCGCACCTGGCCTTCGCCGTCCGTCACGATCAGCGCTTCGCTGAAGCTGTCGAGCAAGGCGTGCAGCGCTGGAGTTTGCAGCAGTGCACCGAGCACTTCAGTGCTGACATTGACCGAAGAACGCATGCCCATCTGCATGGTTGGAGGCAGGTTGGTATCTTTCATGGGTGCAACTCTTCGGTGCGGCGAACGCCGTGGCTTTGGCGGAACACCGCTACCCGCCAGGCCACGCCTTCACGGATCAGGATGCGCGAACAATGCACATTGAAGTGCCGTTCGCGCCCGCCAAGGCCCGGCAGGGGCAGGCTGTGCCAAGTGCGCTCGGGCAGGGCGTTATCCAGCAACAATCGAGCGATGCCGGCACCTTGGGTGATCCCGAAGGTTTCTTCGAAGGCTGCGTTTCGCCATTGCGGTTGCAGGTGTTCATCGATCACCAGCACCGCGTCAGGCACCGCATCGAATACCCGGCGCAGGGCATCGATGCGTTGCTCGGCGTCGTGCTGCATGCGCAGTTCCTGGCTGACGTCGCGAATACTGCCCCACATCCGTAACAACTGGCCGTTGACGATGGTCGCCCGAACATCGTTTTCCACGTAGGCGGGCGAACCGTCATGGCGACGGTCCACCGACAGTGCGCAATCGACGGTGAATCCGGCTTCGATCAAACGCCGCACGAACTCTTCGTTGGCCGGGCTGCGCGGCCAGTACAGTCGCACGGGTTGCTGGTTAAAATCGACATCGGACGGCATCTCGTACACATCGGCCATTGCCCGGTTGCACAGGCGCCAATGGGAGTCGTTTTCGAACACCTGGCGGACGATTTCATCCGGGGAATTGTTGATGTCCACCGCCTCGGCGAACTCAATGCACCAGTAGGCGACCTTGGCGCTCTGCAGCATCTGGCTCATCACCTCATTGGCGTTGTGCATTTCCCGTAGCCGATGGCCCAGCACCCCGAGCGGGATTTTCAACAGATGAAGACGTGCCGGTTGCACTGTCCGCCATTCCAGCAAGCCGCTGGCAATCACGTGCAACAGCCCGCCGTTGCGGCGAATCAGGGTCAATTCCAGGCTTTGGACCTGTTCATCGGCCGGTGGGTTGGTAAACAGCGAATGCACAGCACGCATCGAATCGACGCTAAAGATGCGTTCGATCGGCTGGTCGAGCAGTTCCTCGGGTGCATAACCCAATTGATCGCTCAGGCTGGCGGAAAGGTTGAGCAGGTGCCCGTCGGCACTCAGGGAACTGGCAAGAGGCTGGGCTTTTCTGGCCAGCAAATTCAGGATATCCATCGATGAGCCGACTCACTCTGGTTTATGGGGTTCCTGGATGAAAAACCACAGGCAATAACAGGAGGGCATTTCGCATGCCAACTCAAAAGCCTGCGAACAGGGAGCAACGCAACAAGGTACTTTGTCGACTGCTGCGATATTGCAGCGAAATGTGCATTTATGCAGCGCATGAGTCGAGCTTAATGCGCGAAGATCGTAGGCGGTAGGCATTCCGATGAGTGACGTATGGGCATAGCATTTTTCAATCCAGCGGTATTTGCCACAGGATGAAATCGGTCTAAAAACAGCAACCCACACTTGTAGTGCTTTGCTACTCTGAAGGTGTAGGTGAAAACGCAGACTGATGCGCAAGCGGATAGCGAGGACGCGTGGGGCGCGCTCCGAAGGGTACACGGTTAGAAAGATCTCCGCGCTGAGATCCAGCCCTTATGCCGTGTGAAGCAGGGCAGCGCAAATAGCTGTTTCTGTGGGAGTCCTGATAAACCTCGTAAGCCAGAGACCAGCACTGGCCACCTACTTGGCTCTCGAAGCCGACTTGTGCAGCTGCGAACAAGCAGTTCGCCAAGATCAAATGCCCCGCCTGCCGGGGCATTTGTTTGTCTGCACTATTGCATCAAACCAGATTGATCGTCACGTCGATGTTGCCACGGGTTGCCTTGGAATACGGGCAAGTCTGGTGGGCAGCGTCCACCAATGTGCGGGCCAGTGTTGGCTCAACACCTGGCAGGCTGACGTTGAGACGCGCCTGGAGGAAAAACGCGTTATCGGTCTTGCCCAGATCGATTTCGGTCGCGACGCTGACGTCAGCCGGCAAGCTGACCTTCAACGCCGCCGCGGCTTTGCCCAGCGCACCGATAAAACAGGCCGACCAACCGGCACCCAGCAATTGCTCGGGATTGGTGCCACTGCCGGAAGAGCCCGGCGGGGAGAGCTTGATGTCCAGGCGCCCGTCGTCACTACGCGACTCGCCTTGGCGACCGCCGGTGGTGACAGTCTTGCCGGTGTACAGCACGGTATCGATTTGATTGATCATGAAGTGGCTCCTGCGGGGGTTGAACGGCGACCCGCGCACTTTTTCACTTTCATGTACACCGTATGTGTCCTGGGCACGCGATTGTGTATCGCTGTGTAGTTTCCCTGGCCTCGAATACAGATCGATACAAATCCCTTCCTGAGCGCCTCAGTTATTGTCGGGCCTGCGCCGATTGCCGGTTGTGGACGATCTGCTTCGGCCCGGCCAAAGCCCAGGCAATCAGTCCCAGCAACGGCACAAACACAATCACCACCATCCACACACCCCTGGTGCTCGCCTTGCCCTCGCTCTTGCGTAGCCGATTGATCGCCCACAATTCAATAATCAATAGCACTGCCGCGAGTACGATCCACGTTGGTTCGAAATGCATGTGTCACCTCCTGATGGTTAAACGGTTAGGTGAACATGGACCGGCAGGGTTCATTAAATTTTGCGGATTGCTACGACGATCAAGTCCTTCCGATTGCCGCAGCCGAGGGGCGAAAGGTCCTTCAGAAATCCACCGTCGCCGACAATTTCAGCGTCCTGGGCTCACCTTGAGTCAGGTAGTTGTTGGAGGTCGAAGCCGACGACCAGTACGCCTTGTTCGCAACGTTTTCGACGTTGGCGCGCAAGGTGATGTATTTGTCGTCGGCCGTGAAGCCGAAGCGGGCGCCGAGGTCGACGCGGGTCCAGGCCGGGATGCTCAGGCTGTTCGCCGCGTTGACGTATTCGCCGCCGGTGCGCAGCATGCGAGCGTTGAGCGCCGCGCCTTGAATGCCCGGCACGTCCCAATCGGCGCCGAGGTTGTACTGGAAACGTGGCACGCCAGCGGCACGGTTCCCGTCGTTGAGGCCGTTGGAGGTTTTCTTCTGTTCGGTGTCCATCCAGGTCGCCCCCGCAAGCACGCGCAAGCCGTCCAGCGGTTCGCCGAACACATTCAGTTCTACGCCTTTGTTCACTTGCTCGCCGTCGACGCTGAAGGTTGGCAAGCGGTTGCCGGTGACGGTCGAGGTCGAACTGTTCGGCATCTCGATGCGGTACACACCCAGCGTCGCGCCGAAGCTGTTCCAGTCCAGTTTCACCCCGGCTTCCGTCTGCTTGCTGCGGTTGGGAGCGAACACTTCATTGGGGTTGGTCACGCCGGTGGACGGCGAGGTGGGGCCTTGTTGCAGGCCTTCGATGCGGTTGGCGTAGAACGACACATGCTCCCACGGCTTGATCACCAGACCGTAGACCGGCGTGGTGATCGATTCTTCGTAATTGGCCGTACGCGCACCGCTGGTGGTGTTCCATGCATCGACTTCGAGGGTCTGCCGACGCACGCCGAGGGTTAGCAGAATGCGGTCGTCGATGAACCCCAAGGTGTCGGACACCGCTGCACTCTTGACCCGGTTCTTGCCGACAATGCGCGGATCATGAATATCACTGCCGAAATAAGTGTTGGTCGGGCGCGGCACCTGTACCGGGTTGTATAGATTGCCGTTGACGCGGTTGGCCACCAGGATCGCCTCGAATGCCGAACGTTGCTCGCCCCAGGTGCCGGACAAGCCAACGTTCATCTGATGCGAGACCGGGCCAGTGTTGAAGTGGCCGTTCAAACCGGCAATCGCGCTTTTGTTGTCTTCGTCGTGGGGTGAATAGAGAAAGCCGACTTTACCGCTGCCGTCGTTGGCGACGTACAACGACGAATACTGGCCGTTTTCCCGGGTGTGCTTGGCACCTCCACCGGCGTAGGCCGTCCAGTTGTCGTTGAGGTCGTATTCGCCGTTGACCATGCCGTAGGTGTCTTCGAGTTCCGACCAGGTCCAGTCCTGGGCATAGTTGTCCTTGGCCGATGGCGCGTGCGGGACTTTGGTGCCGGTCGGGTAGACCACCGAGCGCCCGTTGTTGATGCGCTGCTTCTGATAGCCAAGGTCGGTGGAGACGCGCAGACGCTCGCCGCGATAATCCAGGCCCAAGGCGATCAACTGGGAATGCTCGCTTTCATCATCCACGGCAGTATCGCCGCCGTGCTGGGCGAGGTTGACCCGCGCGCCGAAACGGTTGTCATCACCGAAGCGCTGGCCGAGGTCGATGTGCCCACCGACCTGGCTGTCACTGGCGTAATCGAGGCTTGCGCTGCGGGTGGGAGTGTCCTGCGCGCGCTTGGGCACCAGGTTGACGCTGCCGCCAATGCCGCTGCCGCCTGGCGCCACACCGTTGATGAACGCATTCGGGCCTTTGAACAGCTCGACCCGTTCCAGCGCTTCGGTGGTGATGATCTGCCGGGGCAGAACGCCGTACAGGCCATTGAACGAAATGTCGTCCGTGGTCAGTGGCAGGCCGCGAATGGTAAACACCTGAGAAAAGTTGCCAAAACCTGCGGACTGGCGCACCGACGCATCGTTGAGCAGCACGTCACCGACGGTTCGCGCTTGCTGGTCCTCGATGGTCTTGGCGGTGAAGCTGACCACGCTGAACGGCACGTCATTGATATCGCGATTGCCCAGCACCCCCAGGCGCGCTGAGCGGGCGAGCTGGTCACCCGCATAGGTGTCCGCTTCGCTTGCCACGCCACTGACCGTGGTGGCGCCCAATTCCAGCGCTGCGCCGCTGTTGACCTGGGGTGCCACGGTGTAGCTGTCGGCGCCGGTGGCAATCAGCGAATAGCCACTGCCTTGCAGTAAACGGGCAAAACCGGACGGTACGGTGTAATCACCTTGCAGGCCCTGGCTGTTCTTATCTTTCAGCAAATCGGCGTCGAACGACAACAACACCCCCGACTGCGCTGCGAACTGTGCCAACACGCTGGACAGTGGCCCGGCGCCGATGGCGTAAGTGTGGGACGTAGCGCTTTGGCTGGTTTCGGCAGCCCAGACGCGGTGTGCGGGGGCGATGGCGGACAGGGCAATGGCCAGGCTCAGCAGATTCATGGGGAGCCGGTGTTTGCAGCGGTTCGAAAGCGGTCGGGATGTCATTCGGCAATGCCTGCGCAAGCAAAGGAAAAAGGAAACTTTCCCAACACACCGAACGGCCGCGAAAAAGGTATCAACCCCTTGGAAAATATTTTCGCAAAAGACGCGACGCATGTATCTGAACGTATCTCCATCGCCAACCATTACTTGCGCATACAAAAACCGCACCGCGTGACACGCCAGCGATACACGCAAGTCGCCTAATGGAGCAGCCTCACAACGGCACCCCGCGCATTTTTCATCCCGCGCTCATTGGAGAATTGCGATGTCCCGAAATAACAAAACCAACGCCGCCAGCCTGCTCGGCGCCGCTATTGTCGCCGCAGCACTCACCGCGTTCAGCGGTCTGTCTCAGGCCCAGGAAAACAAGGCAACCGCCGACGCCGGCCAGGCCCCTGCCAAGAGCTGGCAGACAGGCATCAAGCGTACCGATCTGGTGCGTCACGACCTGGATGTAGAAGGGCGAGAAGTGATCCAGGTGCTCGTCGACTTCGAACCGGGCGTGGTCTCGCCAAAACACTCGCATCCCGGAGTCGAAGTCGCCCACGTCATTGCAGGGACATTCGAATACGAAATCGAAGGTCAGCCTAACGTCACGCTCAAGGCCGGTGACTCACTGTACATTCCCGCCGGCGCCGCTCATGTCGCGAAGAACGTCGGCAAGGACAAGGCTTCGGAACTGGCGACCTACATCGTCAAGAAAGACACGCCTTTGTTGAAACTGGAAAAATAAACGTCAAGGCTTGTTCAACGCTGATCACGCTTTGTGATCAGCGTGCAGCTGCCCGCTGCGATCAGGCCCGCCAGGCCAATCAGGCCCAGCGCGACAGTAAAGGTCACACGCAGGCCCCTGGCAATCGCCTCTGGCTGCGCAGTGGTGATGTCGACCGTTGCCGAGGCCATGGCGAATACCGCACCCATCACCGAAGCCCCAGTGATCAGCCCCAGATTCCGCGACAGGTTGAGCAGGCCGGACACCACGCCCCGTTGATCTGCCTGGACCTCGGCCATGACCATCGTGTTGTTGGCGGTCTGGAACACCGCGTAGCCCAGCGTGATCACCACCAGCGGCGCGATGTAGCCCCCCATACCCAGGCTGCTCGGCAGTATCGATAACAGGAAACAACCGAGGGCAACGGCGATCAGTCCGACGAGTGTCATGCGCCGGGCACCGAAGCGGTCGGCAATGTATCCGGCGGGAACGCCCGTCAACGCGGCAACCAACGGCCCCACCGACAACACCAGCCCGACCCCGACAGCGCTCAACCCGAGCGACTGCGACAGATAGAATGGCCCCACCACCAAGGTGCTCATCAGAACCGTTGTCACCAACAGGCTCATGATCAGGCTGCCACTCAATTGTGCGTCGCGGAACATCGCCACTTGCACCAGCGGCGCAGCAACGCGCGCTTGGACCCATGCGAACAAACCGACCCCCAGGCATGCCGCCAGCAGCAGGGCAAGATTGAGCATGCCGAAATGACCGCGACCAAGGGTCATGGCCAGCGCGTAGGCGCCGAGGGTCAAGGCCAGTACCAAAGTGCCCAGCGGATCGAAAGTCGCGGGTCTGGCCGATGGCCGATCCTCAGGCAAGTAGCGCAGGGCAAGCAGCAAGGTCAGCAAGCCCAGAGGGACGGTGATCAGGAATATCGCCCGCCAGCCGAAACTGCCGATCAACAGACCACCCAGCGACGGCCCCAGCGCCGTGCCGATGGCCGACATCGTTCCCAGCAGGCCCATGGCGCTACCGGTCTTTTCTTTGCCGACGGTCTCGCTGACACAAGCCAATGTCAGTGCCATCATGATCGCCGCGCCAAGCCCTTGAAGCGCTCGCGCGCCAATCAGCCATGAAAGACTCGGCGCCAGGCCGCACAGGGCTGACGCAAGCGTGAACACGCCAATTCCGCCTAGCAGCAAACGACGCCGTCCGATGAGGTCACCCAAGCGCCCGACGCTGACGATCAGCGTGGTAATCGCCAGCAGATAGGCGAGAACGATCCATTGCACTTGTTGAAAGGATGCTGTGAATACCTCGGCTAACGTCGGCAAACCCACGTTGGCGATGCTGGCGCCCAAGGAAGACAGCAGCATTGATGATGACAGGCTGAGCAGTGCCCATTTGACCGACAGAGCGGGTAAGCCGACTGATGTAGTTTCCATGCCGTATCTCTTTGTGGCGGCTCCCGATTGGAGCTACCGCCAATCTACGTTCGCGCCTAACATGGCGGAAGACGCACGGCTTGCACTTAATACGTGCGTCTGACGCCACTTCACTCAGTTACGGTGCGATCATGTCCGGTTCCGACTTCAACTTGCTGCTTACTCTCGATGTCCTGCTCAGCGAAGGCAGCGTCGCTCGGGCCGCCAAGCGCCTGCGCCTGAGTCCGTCGGCGATGAGTCGGGCGCTGGCGCGGCTGCGCGAAACCATGGGCGATCCGCTGCTGGTTCGGGCCGGGCGCGGTCTGGTGCCAACGCCGCGGGCGCTGGCACTGCGCGAGCATGTCAGGGAATTGGTGCAGCAGGCAGAAGCGGTGCTACGCCCGGCCGAGCAACCGGACCTGAGCTGTCTAAAGCGCACCTTCAGCTTGCGCACCAGCGAAGGCTTCGTCGAAAACTTCGGCGCCGCGCTGATCGCCCGAGTCACCGAACAGGCACCGGGCATACGTTTGTGCTTCGTCAGTAAACCCGACAAGGACAGCACTTCACTGCGCAACGGCACGGTCGACCTGGAAACCGGCGTGGTGGGTAAAACCGCCAGCCCGGAGCTGTTGACCCAAGGCTTGTTCCGCGACCGATTCATCGGGGTGGTACGTGAGGGGCACCCATTGAGCAAAGGCTCCATCACCCCCGAGCGCTACGCAGCGGGTCAACACATCAGCGTGTCCCGCCACGGTCTCGAAAACGGCCCGATCGATGAAGCACTGCACCTCCTGGCATTGCAGCGACGCGCCGTGACCATCGTGGCCGGATTCTCGACGGCATTGGCATTGGCGCGATCTTCGGATCTGATCGCAAGCGTGCCGGAGCGACACACCAGCGCGGCGCGAGTCGGGATGTACAGCTTTGCGCTGCCGCTTTCCCTTGCGCACTTTTCCGTCGCGATGTTCTGGCACCCCCGACAGGACGCCGACCCCGTGCATCAGTGGTTACGTGGATGCCTTCGGGAGGTTTGCACACAATAAAGTTTCATGTGTACGTTCTTGAAACAATCACTGTTTCAGGTATGTAACAGTTATGCGGCTCAGAATATTCAGGCAATAAAAAGTTGGCGGTACGTTATAAATAATCCTGAACTTGTCGGTCATTGTGAGGTATTGCCAACAATTGTTATTTGGATCCGTTTTTTTTGTGAATGAAAGTTGATTGCAAATACGTTAGGTGGCGTGATGCTATTAGTTGGTGGCAATTAACCAGTAGTCATGAGGTGGATGGATTAATGTTTTGATGTGATCACAAGCCTTTGATTAATATAATAAATAAACTTGTTGGCGTGCTGGCTATGCATATTATCGGATAGTTAAAAACATTATGCGATCTCGGAAGGTTCGTTGCGCAAACAAGATAAAAAAATAACTTCACAATAAAAGCACACGCTTTTCTAATGCGATGCTAGTGTTGGTACCCTCCGTTCACCCCGCTGGCTTTTCTGAAGAGGACGTGCGTCATGCCCACTCAAAACCCGCGGATTGCGATACTCGGTAATAGAGCTCCCGGATTGAACCTTCCCGAGCTTGAGCACTTTACCGATCTCGGCAGTCTGTTGGCTGCAGTCGCATTTGATGTCGTCCTGTTGGATATGCCCGCCGCTTACGCAGCAAAAGTTCTTCGCAAACTGCGCTCGACCGAGCCCTATCGCTACACGCTCATCTACTGTTGTCGCGACCAGGATGGCTGGTGTGAAGCCCTGGGTGACGGAGCGTGCCCGGTTGAGTCCAGCGAAATAAAAACGCTTTGGGCGAACTGGCTGGAGCGCTTCCGGCTTTTCAAGCAGGGATCGGGGCAGGAGCGTTTCGAAAGTCGGGTGTTGACCTGGCTGTGGCTGCGTGACAACGCCCAGGTGTACGCCCTGCGAGACCCACAGGTGCCTCAGCATTACCGTTATCCGTTGCTGGATGCCCTGGCGGATAACGAACCGATCAACCCGTTTGTCTGGCTCGGTTTGATGGTGCAGCAGGAATGGCTGGAGGAGGGCGTACTGATCGACCGCGTCCGGTTGTGCTCGGACTGCGGTTCGGGGCGGCTCAATTACATCGACGTCTGTGCCGAATGTCATGCCATGGACATATCACGGCAACCGTCATTGCATTGCTTTACCTGCGGGCATGTCGGGCCTCAGGAATCATTTCTCAAGGATGGCGTGCTGTTGTGCCCCAATTGTCTGAACCGCTTGCGTCACATCGGTAGCGATTACGACCGTCCGATGGAGAACTACCGCTGCCGCTCGTGCCAGGCGTTTTTTGTCGATGCCGAAGTGCAAGCGCGTTGCCTGGATTGCGGGTTGTCGCACACGCCCGACAAACTGCGGGTGCGAGAAGTCCGGGATTTTCGCTTGGCCGAAGCGGGGCGGTTTCGTTGCCGGCAGGAATTCAGCGAGCGTTCGTCTCGGCACTTTGGCAGGCTCAACCTGCTGGGCGGCAAGGACTTCTTTGATCTGCTGAACTGGCAGATCCAGATCGTTCGCCGCTATTCGAACCCGGCTTTTTCCTTGATCGGCCTGCGTTTTGTCAACCTGGCCGGCACGTTGACGCGCCTGGGTGAACAGCGTGGCCATGCGTTCATCGACAGTGTCGCCGATCGTCTGCAGGAGTCGGTCAGGGAAACGGATCGCTGCTCTCGAAGCACCGAAGAGTTTTTCTGGATCATGTTGCCCAATACTGACGAAAAGGGGCTGGAATCGGTCAAGCAGCGTCTCGGCCGGGTCGCCGAGCTGTTTTCCGCGCCGGAAATCAGTGACGTGTCCTTACGGTTGGTCAGCATCACCGCACCCAAGGAGCTCCTCGATCAGGAAGATGGTGAACTGCTGCTGGCCCGACTGGCCGGCGAATTGGGTGATGCGAGATGAGCCCATTCATGGAGCAACTTTACAGCCTGCTCAGTGCCTTGATGGGAGCGGACGGGCTGAGCCGATTGTTTTACATGCTGTTCCCCCTGTTTCTGATGTTCGAATTGCCGTTGATGGTCATGGTGATGCTCGGTGTGCTGCGCTGGTTCACTCGTCGGCGCACGCGCGTGCCCAAGACCAGTGTCTATCGACCCCGGGTCTCTTGCATCATTACCTGCTACAGCGAAGGCCTTGATGTACAAACCACACTGTTGAGCCTGTGTGAACAGACCTACCCCGGCCATATCGAGATGATTCCGGTGGTCGACGGCGCCACGGTCAATCAAGCGACGCTCAGCGCCGTACGCGGTTTCAAGGTCGATGCGTATCTGTACCCCAGGCGCCATTTGCGACCTATCGCCAAATGGCAGCGGGGCGGACGGGTATCTTCATTGAACGCCGGCCTGTCACTGGCCAGCGGGGACATTGTCATGGCCCTCGATGGCGATACGTCCTTTGACAACAACATGGTCAGCTCCATCGTGCGGCACTTCGAGGACCCTTCGGTGCCGGCGGTTGCCGGTAGCCTGCGGGTGCGCAACGTCTGGTCATCATGGGTGACCGCGATGCAGGCGCTGGAGTACCTGTTGTCCATCCACATGTCGAAAATCGGTTTGTCGGAATGGAATCTGGTCAACAACGTCTCGGGGGCCTTCGGTGCGTTTCGCCGCAGCTTCCTGGTGAAAATCGGTGGCTGGAACACGCATACCGCCGAAGACCTGGACCTGACGTTGCGGATCAAGAGCTACTTCAAGCGCCACAACCTGAGAATCCCGTTCGAGCCTGAAGCGATCGGCCACACCGATGCACCCAAGACCCTTCGCGAGTTTCTGATGCAGCGCCTGCGCTGGGACGGCGACCTGTACTTTCTCTATATCAGAAAGCACAACCACAACATCGACCCCAAGCTGCTGGGCTGGCGCACCTTCCTGATGATTCTGCTCACGGGCTTCTTTTTCCAGCTGGTGCTGCCTTTCCTGATCCTCACCTACACCCTGGTTGCGTTGTTCGTTCTGCCGGGCAAGACGTTGCTGATTCTGTTCGTGATGGTTTACCTGTTGTACCTGATGATCACCTCGATATTGTTCCTGGCCATGTTGGTGATGGTCTCGGACCGGCCCCGCAAGGACATCACCTTGGGGGTGCTGGTGCCGGTCTTTCCGCTGTTCATGCTGATACTGCGCTGTTGGAGCGCCGTGGCAATGCTCAATGAAATGTTTCGCCGCGGACACGAAGAAAGCTCGATGGCGCCGTGGTGGGTACTTAAACGGGCCACGAGGTTTTGATATGCGATCGATTCTGCTCGCCATGACGCTGCTGATTGCGCCGCAAGTGGTGCACGCTGCACCTTCGCAGTGGTCCCAGGCCAGTTACGTCTGGGACAGCGAAGCCTTGCTCGATCCCGAGCATCGGGGGGCTGAACTTGCGGCATTGCGCAAGGCCGGTATGGACAAGATTTACCTGGGCCTCAAGGCCGCCCAGATCAAGGACCTTGGCACCACGCGTGAACAACTGGAGCAATTACTGCAGCAAGCGACCGGAGCAGGGATGCAGATCAGCGTGTTGCTTGGCGATCCGGAATGGATAAAGCCTGAGGGGCGTCATCAGCTCAGCGATTTACTGGCAAAACTCGACGGCCTTTCCTTCACCAGCCTGCATCTCGACCTGGAGGTCGAGCAGTTGGGCGTACCGGTGCCTGACCAGCGTTTGAAAGACTGGCTCGACACTTTGCGCCTGGCGGCCCGCGAAAGCCCTTGGCCGGTGGAAATTTCCAGCCACCCCCGCTGGTTTGGCGACGCGAAACCCGGAGAAACCTGTGTGCCCTGTGGGCTTCCCGAAGCGGGTGTGCGCCAGGTCAGCCTGATGATCTACACCCGCAACCCGAAAAACAGTGCGCAACGAGCAGAGGCTATCGCCAAACGCTGGCCCGATCTGCAATTTCGCCTGGCGCAAAGTACGGAGCCGCAACTGGATTCCACCGAATCCTGGGCCGGTGCATCGACTGAACAGTTGCAACACCAGGCCAGTGTCTGGCGCGAGCAACTGCAACCTCAAGGGATTGCCGGAATTGACTGGCAAGCCTGGCGAGACTTTCCAAAACGGTGAGCCGTCATGAAGATTCGTTTCGATAGTCGCAAAGAATTGAGCCCTACTCAGGAACAAGGCTTGACGGTGCTTTACGCACCGGGCAAACGCATGGCGTTCCGGGTGCGCTGGTATCTGATTCTGTTATTGGTGGCGAGCCCCTTGATCTGGCTGGGTGGCAAGTTGGTTTACGGGATGTGGATGATCGACGCGCCGGCGCAATTGCGCCTGCCGATTCTTGAGGTCCGAGCGCGGGATGCCGGGCGGGTCGAGCAATTGTTCGTCAAGGCGGGGGAGCAGGTGCGGATCGACCAGCCGCTGGTTAACCTCGACAACCCCGAATGGCGTGCGCGGCTGGCGCAACTTGCGGCCATACCGGCCGATACGATGCGCTTGAGCAATGCCAAGCTCGGTGGCCGCGAACGTCAATTGCTCAGGACCCGTATCGCCCGCGCGGAAGACCGCGTGAAGGTGCTTGAAGAGCTCGTGGTACGCGGCGCGGTTTCCCGGGGAGAGGTGTTGTCCGCCCAGTCCGAACTCGACAGTTTCAGGGCCGATCTGCTGGCGTTTGAACGACGCGAGCAACAGGCCAGTCAATCGCCCTTGAGTGATGAGCGAGATAAGGCACAGCGCAGTGCCGAGCAAGCATGGTTGCAGACGCGGCTTGCCGCGCTGCCGGTCGCGGCCGCGCAGAGCGGACGGGTGGCAGAAGTTTTGGTCAACCCTGGGGAAAACGTCGGCGCCGGCACCTTGCTGATGCGCATCGAGCAATTGGAAGATCCGCTGCTGTGGATTTATCTGGAGCCACTGAACATCAGCTACGCCGCCATTGGTCAGCCGTTGCGTGTACGCATGCCGGACGGCGAGTGGTTGACCGCCCACGTGGTTCAGGCGGTTGACAGCGCCGGACGTACGCCGACGGTGTTGCGCGGGCCGTTTGCCGCCAGCGAAATGGGCCTGCAGGTTGCCGCGCGGTTTGATCAGCCTCTATCGCCACGCTGGCGAATCGATCAATTGCCATTGAATGTGCGCTTTCCCACTGACTGGAAAAAAATGCTCACTGACGGCCGTGAATTCATCGATGAAATAGGCGATTTCATCGCCATGGTTCGTCCCTCCGCCACCGAGCAAGAGAGAGAATAAGTCATGACTGAGCGAATTCTTGTGACGGGAGGGGCCGGCTTCATTGGCTCGCACCTGGTCGAAGCGCTGCTTGAAAAAGGCTATGGCGTGCGTGTTCTGGATGATCTATCCACGGGCAAATTAGCTAACCTGCCGATTGATCGCTGCCATTTGACCCTGGTGGTGGGGGACGTCGCCGACGGGCCGACAGTGGCGAGGGCGATGAAAGATTGCAGCGCGGTGGTGCATCTGGCCGCGGTAGCTTCAGTGCAAGCATCGGTAGACGACCCGGTTGCGACCCATCAAAGTAATTTTGTCGGCACCTTGAACATTTGTGAGGCGATGCGCCAGGAAGGGGTAAAGAGGGTGGTTTTTGCCTCCAGTGCGGCGATCTATGGCAACAATGGCGAAGGCACCGCGATCACCGAGGACACTGTGAAAGAACCGCTGACCCCCTATGCCGCCGACAAACTGGCCAGCGAACACTTTCTGGGTTTCTATCGTCGTCAACATCATCTTGAGCCGGTCATTCTGCGATTTTTCAATGTCTATGGTCCGCGCCAGGACCCTTCGTCGCCTTACTCCGGCGTGATCAGTATTTTCAGCGAGCGGGCGCAAAAAAAACTCCCGATCACCGTTTACGGCGATGGGGAGCAAACACGGGATTTCGTTTACGTAGACGACCTGGTCAAGATCCTCGTACAGGCTGTCGGTGATGTTCAACCCGGCAGTGACCCAGTCAATGTCGGGTTCAACCGTTCCACCAGCGTTAATGATCTGGCGTCGATGCTAGGTGAATTGCTCGGGCGGCCACTGACGTTGAACTACGACAAGCCGCGCAGCGGTGACATCAAGCATTCGCGCGCCGACAACAGCCGACTGCTCAAGCGGTTTGCCATGGCCCCGCCGACCGGTTTCGCCGAGGGACTGGGACAATTGCTCAAAAGTATTGATGGCGACGGGCGTTAGCGGCGACTTCGGTCGCCAGCAAATGCTCGGCCAACACATCGTTGAGAAAGCGGAACTGATCGTTGAGCCCCACCACTTCGTTGTTGAAATGATTGCCGGCAGCTGGAATCAGCAAGTCTTCGAATTTTTCGTCGAACATCAGTGTCAACACCTTACGGGACTCGAATTGCTGCGAGTAGTAGTTGTTGCCGAACACCGGGAAGCTCACGGCCAGGGTGACTTCGTTGATCATGACGTGCGCTCCTCGGAGAGAACGAACCAGGCGAATACGCTCAACGTGGAGGCCGTCAGGGCCAGACAGGTCAGGAGATGGATCAGCATGATTCGAACCTCCGCTTCAGGGTTTCGTGTGGGGTTGAAACTGATCCTACGCTGACGGTTTTGGAGCGGAAGGCATTCGTGGCGATGGTGAGTATCGATGGCAGTGATGGTCGGGCTTCGCTAGCAGGCTGGCTGCCACAGTAGTCCCTTGCAGGAGCCAGCCTGCTGTCGATGAAGGCATTAAGAACAACATCAACAACCAGCGGGCAAGGACTGCCACCTATACTCAAATCAAGGGTTTTTGAGCGTCGGGCATTTGGTTTGGCGCAGACTTTAGGGAACCGCGATCTTGAATCGGCGCTCGCTGATCGTCGTCATGCTGCTGCTGTTGGCGGGATGCGCCACAGCTCCGCGTGCGCCGGTGGAAGTGCCGCAGGTCATGATCTCGCCAAGTACCTGGCAACAAGTCGATCAGGAAATCGTCAGCGCATCGCAATCCGCCACCGAACAAACCAAAATCTACGCCCGTGGCGCCATGGATTACTGGCGCACGCGGGTCTATCAGTTGACCGAAGAAAACTTCATCCCCTGGTTCAGCAGCTATTGGACCCAGGAATGGCTGTCGATGAAGGTCAGTTGGTACACCATCAGCGCCAAGGGCGAGCGGGACACCTCGGAAAAGCGCCTGGCCGCTTACTTGCTGGAGAAATACCAGGAAAAGGTACTGGCTCCAGTGGCGGTGGAGATTGATCCGGATGCGATTCTCAGTCTGGCGTCGGCGTTTTACGTCGACATCCTCAGGGAAGAGTTGCAGAAAATCTCCCAGCGCCACGGCGTGCCGATGGCTCAACTCAATGGCCGGATCCAGAAAGTCCCGGCGATAGCCCTCGGGCCGCCATCGGCCCGGGATGCTTCGCTGTATCAGATCGTTCACGCCGAGACGTTGAACTCGCTGCCGGCCTATGCCGCGCTCATCGACAAGGTACACAAGGCCGGTGGCGAGAAAGGCGTCGATTCGACCGACACCGCCATGGCGCCGGTTGCCAAGCGTGCCAGTCAGCGAATCGAGGCGGAAATGGCCCCTCGCGGTGCGGCCAGTGCCGTGGCGGCGGCGGCGGGAAAACTCGCCGGTGGCTTGATTACCGTCGGTGTCGCGGGGATACGTGCGTTGATCCAGGCCAGCGACCGGCCCGACAGCGAGGCGCTGATTCGCAGCAGTCTGGGCAACACCTTCGACAAGGCCTGGACGAAGATGGTGCAAAGCCCGACCAGTGGCGTGATGGCCGGGACGTTGTACATGGCGGGGCAGATCGAAGGCAATCTGGCGCAAAGTGCGCAACCGCCGGTCGGTGTCAGCGTGGGAACTGTCGATTGGAGCCCGACCGAATCGACTAACCAGCAGATCAACCCATGAAGCAAGGAGATGACTCATGTCTTACATCGATGGTTTTGTCGCGGCGGTGCCTACCGCCAATCGCGAGCAATACAAAAAACACGCCGAAATCGCTGCGGCGGTTTTCAAGGAAAATGGCGCCTTGAGTGTGGTCGAATGCTGGGGCGAAGACGTGCCGCAAGGCACCGTCACCTCTTTTCCGATGGCGGTGAAACTCAAGGAAGGCGAAACCGTGGCATTCGGCTGGATCGTCTGGCCGGACAAGGACACCCGCAATGCCGGCATGGACAAAATGATGCAAGACCCGCGCATGAAACCGGACGTCAATCCGATGCCGTTCGATGGTCAAAGAATGATTTACGGTGGATTTGAACAGCTGCTTGAAGTCTGACAGCGTAACGCAGGATCACTCTGCCGCCGGGGTGATCCTGCAACTCTTGCGCCCGCGGATTTCATCGTCCGTCGGCCGTTCACGAATGAACTCGAAACGCGGTTCGCCTTCGCTGTAATGCACCAGCCAGCCCCATTCCAGCTCGAATTCGTCCTGCCCGGGCTTGGGTGGAGCGGCCCACCATGGTTCTTTGCTGAGGATCTGACGCATGGCCGCCTCCTGATGGTTCGCTTGCATGAACTATAACGTGCATGCCGTCATGCGCCAGAAACAGCCCGTCGGTTGTAGACTCAAGTGAGCCAGCCAGAGATCCCCCTGCATGAATGACGAATCCCGTGAGCCGTTCAAACGGCTGTTCTTTGCCTTGGACTGCGCGCCGGCACAACGCAAGGCCATCGCCCAATGGCGTGGCGCATTGCAATTGAGGAGTGGACGCCCGGTGCCGGCGGAGAACTTTCACCTGACCCTGAAATTTCTCGGTTCGATCGATAACGCGCGAATCGCTGATATCTGTGAGGCAGCCGCATCTGTGCGCACATCTGGCGCGCGACTGACGGTGGTGCTCGACCGATTGGATGTCTGGCGCAGGGCAGGGGCGCTGGTACTGGCGCCGGAACAGCCACCGCCGGCATTGTTGCGCCTGGTGTATGACCTGGAACAGGCCTTGTTGCCCTTTGGCCTGGAAGACGCCCCCCGGGAATTTCGCCCGCACCTGACCTTGGCCCGCGACTTTCGCGCACCCCTGCCCGAGGCCGTCACGGCGCCGGAATTTTTCCTGCGCGCCGATCGCTTCATCCTGTTCGAATCCCACAAGGGCCGCTATCGGGCACTGGCCGAATGGCCTCTGGGCACTGCCTGATCCCAAACAAAAAAAGGCGCCCGAGGGCGCCAAACTTCACCTTAACCGAGGAGCCAGGTGAGCGATGCAGCGGTGGTAAGGCGCTGCATGAAGGTAAACCTCGATCGTTTGATCGTTCCCACGCTCCGCGTGGGAATGTAGCCCGGGACGCTCCGCGTCCCT
>NZ_RCOB01000213.1:0-24351 GCF_004307665.1 Pseudomonas sp. Sample_16 | reverse complement strand
CTGATCATCATCTCCGCCATGTGCTACGGCCCGCTGGCGGCACTGATGGTCGAACTGTTCCCGACGCGCATCCGCTATACCTCGATGTCGCTGCCCTATCACATCGGTAACGGCTGGTTCGGCGGCTTCTTGCCGACCGTGTCGTTTGCCCTGGTGGTCTACACCGGGGACATTTTCTACGGGCTCTGGTATCCGGTGCTGATCACCGGGGTGAGCCTGGTGGTGGGGATGATCTGTTTGCGTGAGACGCGCAACGTCGATCTGGACAAGAACTGACAGCCAACTCACAAACTGGATTCTGTAGGAGCGAGTTCGCTCGCATAGGTCTCAAGAGCGCCGTGTTCAACCTGAAGGCACGCGCTATCGTTAACGACCATCGCGAGCAGGCTCGCTCCTACACTGACCGAGGCACCGGCATGATCATTTCCTCTGCATCCGATTATCGCGAGGCAGCACGTCGCAAACTCCCACGTTTTTTGTTCGATTACATTGATGGCGGCGCTTACGCGGAACATACCCTGCGGGCCAACAGCGCCGACCTGACCGGTATCAGCCTGCGCCAGCGTATCCTCAAGAACGTCGAAACTTTGAGCCTGGAAACCACCCTCTTCGATCAACCTCTTGCCATGCCGATCATCCTCGCGCCTGTGGGGCTGACCGGCATGTTCGCCCGCCGTGGTGAGGTGCAGGCCGTGAGAGCGGCGCAGAACAAAGGCATCCCCCTGTGCCTGTCCACCGTCTCGGTCTGTTCGATCGAGGAAGTCGTGGCGCAAAGCGAGCAACCCATCTGGTTTCAGCTGTATGTGCTCAAGGACCGCGGCTTCATGCGCAACGCCCTGGAACGGGCGAAAGCTGCCGGGGTGAAGAACCTGGTGTTCACCGTCGATATGCCAACCCCCGGCGCCCGCTACCGCGACGCCCACTCGGGCATGTCCGGGCCTTTTGCGTCATCGCGGCGCATGCTTCAAGCGATGACCCGACCCGACTGGGCGTACAACGTCGGCCTCATGGGCCGGCCGCATGATCTGGGGAATATCTCCAGGTACCTCGGCAAAGCCGTGACACTTGAAGACTACATGGGCTGGCTGGCCAACAATTTCGATCCATCGATCAGTTGGAGCGACCTGGAATGGATTCGCGATTTCTGGAAAGGCCCGATGATCATCAAAGGCATTCTCGACCCGCAGGACGCCAAGGACGCGGTGAGTTTCGGTGCCGATGGCATTGTCGTGTCGAACCACGGCGGCCGGCAGCTGGACGGGGTTCTCTCCACTGCCCAGGCATTGCCGCCGATCAAACAAGCGATTGGCGATGACCTGACGGTGCTGGTCGATTCGGGCATCCGCTCAGGGCTGGACGTTGTGCGCATGCTGGCGCTGGGCGCCAAGGGCGTGTTGTTGGGGCGTTCGATGGCTTACGCGCTGGCCGCCGATGGTCAACGCGGAGTGGAGAACATGCTGGATATCTTTGCCAGGGAAATGCGTGTGGCGATGACGCTGACCGGGGTGACGTCGATTGCTCAGATCGACGAGAGCACCCTGGTACAGGCAATCAAGAATACCGACTGACGATGCTTGTTCCTGCCGTGTGCGCAAACGATTCGTCAGCCGCACAGACAATCACTCTTCAAGCTCGACCACCTCGAATTTCACCTGGTCGGGATAAAACGCCATGTATTCACGGATCTGCGCCACCGACACTTTGGGGTTTTCATAACTCCACACGGCGTTAGCTCCTTCGTGCCCTGGCACTTGCAGACTGAAATAACTGGCATCACCTTTGTACGGGCAGTAACTGGTGTGATCGGTGCGGGCGTAATACTTCTCGTCGATGTCTTCGCGGGGCACGTAGTAAACCGGTGGGTAGTTGGCCTCAAGCAGCACCAGCGCGCGGGAGGACGCCGCGACCTGGATCCCGTGAAACTTCACCAACAGGCAACCGGGCTGCTCGGCAATGGTGATGACAGGGCTGGGACCTGAAGTTTTCATGTATACGTTCCTCGAGACGGTGATGAGTCGATTCATCAGGTATAACGCAACTTGGCTGACCTTGGCGGCCTCGCAGCCGAACGGATTGCGAAGGCGATGAAATCAAATGCAACGCCAAGGCTGTACATCCATACAGATAATGATTGCTCCGGCGCGCATCACCCGCCATCCTGTGCACCTCCCCGGACACTGATCAACGATGGTGGTTATGCGGCTGTACCTCTGTGAAAAACCTTCCCAGGCCAAAGACATCGCGGCTGTGCTCGGCGCCAGACGCCGGGGCGACGGCTGCTGGCTGGGCACGGACGTCACGGTGACCTGGTGCATCGGCCATCTCCTGGAAACCGCGCCGCCGGATGCCTATGACGCGCGCTACAAGCGCTGGGTACTGGCCGACCTGCCGATCATTCCGGGCACATGGAAGATGACCGTCAAGCCGCGCACGGCGAGCCAGTACAAGGCGGTCAAACGTCTGCTCGGTGAAGCGTCGGAACTGATCATTGCTACCGACGCCGACCGCGAAGGCGAGATGATCGCCCGGGAACTGGTGGAGCACTGCAAGTATCGCGGCCCGATCCGCCGCCTGTGGCTGTCGGCGCTGGACGACGCCTCGATCCGCAAAGCCCTCGCGTCGCTCAAACCAGGCGCCGAAACCTTCAATCTCTACCATTCCGCACTGGGGCGCAGTCGTGCCGACTGGTTGATCGGCATGAACATGAGTCGACTGTTCACGCTGCTCGGGCGCCAGTCCGGGTATCAGGGCGTGTTACCGGTAGGCCGGGTGCAAACCCCTACCCTGCGCCTGGTAGTGGATCGCGACCGCAGCATTGCCGACTTCGTCCCGGTCGCCTACTGGGCCATCGACGTGCAACTGCTGCACGACGGCCCTGCTTTCACCGCGCAATGGCGCGCGGCATCCGGAGTTTGCGACGATCAGGATCGCTGCCTGAATCAGGCACTGGCCCAACAGGCAGCCACAGCAATGATGGGCGCGGCAAGTGCCCGGGTGATCAAGCTGCGCACCGAACGCATGCGTGAAGTGGCGCCACTGCCCTTCGATTTGGGCACGCTACAGGAAGTCTGCTCGAAGAAACTCGGGCTCGGCGCTCAGGAAACCCTCGACATCGCCCAGGCACTTTATGAAACCCACAAGGTGATCACCTACCCGCGCAGTGACTGCGGCTATCTGCCCGTCAGCCAGCACGTCGAAGCACCGGCGATTCTCGCCGCCCTCAGGCAAGCCGATCCGGCGCTGGATGCCTTGCGCGATCACCTGGAGCCCCATAGGCGCTCACGGGCCTGGAACGATGCCAAGGTCAGTGCGCACCACGGCATCATCCCTACTGCTGCGGCCAAAAACCTCGAACGCCTGACCGGCAAGCACCGCGCGGTCTATACGCTGATCAGGGCCAGGTATCTCGCGCAGTTTCTGCCCAATCACGAGTATGACCGCACCCAGGCTGATTTCGACTGTGCCGGTGAAGCCTTGCGCGCGGTGGGCAAACAAATCGTCGATCCCGGCTGGAAACGCGCCCTGCCCGAAGCGCTTGCCCCGGCGAAAGGTCGTGAAGCCCCAGCGCCTCAAACCTTGCCCAACCTGCGCGAAGGAATTGATTGCGCAGTGGCCAGCGTGCAGCTCAAGGACCTGTGGACCCAACCGCCCAAACCGTTCACCGAGGGCGACCTGATCAAGGCGATGAAAAACGTCGCCAAACTGGTGGAAGACCCTCTGCTCAAGCAGAAACTCAAGGACACCACGGGTATCGGCACCGAAGCGACCCGCGCCTCGATCATCCAGGGTCTGCTCGACCGTGGTTACCTGATCAAGAACGGCAAGGCTCTTTCTGCCACGCCGGCCGCTTTCAGTCTGATCGATGCGGTGCCTCGCGCCATTGCCGATCCGGGCACTACGGCCATTTGGGAGCAAGCCCTGGACATGGTGCAGAGCGGGGAAATGCGCCTCGAAGAGTTCGTTGCCAAACAGGCGGCCTGGATGAGCAAACAGGTCAGTCGATGTGCCGGTTTGAACCTGACCATCAGCGGTCCGGCAAGCCCCGCCGGACGCGGTGCCACGCCATGGAAAAACAAGCGCAAGCCTGCCAAGCGCAAAGCGGCGACTGGCACCAGACGCAGCGCGAAACCGGCGAGCAAGGGTTGATCGGCCATACTGTCCTGGCATCAAGACAGGAGTTCGCCAGTATGCCCTCGATAGAACTGCACGCCGCGCAACGCGACGAACTGGAAACCATTGAAAACCTGATGCAGTTCTACACCTACGACTTCAGTGAATGGTTGCCGCTGAAACTGAGCGAACACGGCTTTTTCAGCCTTCGCCCCTTGTCGGACTATTGGCAAAAACCCGCCACCCGACCGTTTTTGATCCGGGTCGACGGCGAACTGGCGGGTTTCGTGACCGTGGATGACAACACCCACTTGCCCGGCGCCGATTACAACATCGGCTACTTGTTTGTCAGCCGACGCTTTCGTGGCCAGGGTGTCGCCAGGTTTGTCGTTTCCACCCTCTTGAGCCGATTTCCCGGTCAATGGCAAATTTTCCACATCGAAGCGAACCTGCCTGCTCGGTTGTTCTGGGCCACCGTGATGCCCGATCTCAGCGCAGGCGGTTTTACTCGACATTTCCTCACGGTAGAAGGTTATCCCTGCACCCTTTACCGCTTCGAGGCGCCAGCACCGCCAGCCTGAGTGACGCCTTTACAGCGCCTTTTTTAATTCCTCCCAGCTTTGTCCGACAATATGTAGTGACTGAAAATAATCACTACAAAACCGTTGACGAGCACGATTTGCCCTTGCATGATGCAGACGTCTCCCCGATCGGGAGTACACGCAACACGCTTGAGCAAGCTCGTCTGACCGCCGAGCTGTTTTTTCCGGATACACGCTGCCCACAAGGCAGATTGAAGAAGCTGACCTGGCCTGAACGTCCAGTACAAGGACGAGAAGCGCTGGCGATCCATCCTCATGAAGCTTGTGGCCGACCTTGAAAACGTCGGCAGGGGCCAAAGGTTATCGCCGCTTCTCTTCGTTGTGACGCTATTGCGTAGCAGTTATTCAACACGACTACATGCAGCAGACGCGGGACCCCGTCGTATTGACGGCCGACCGCTGACGTCCTGGTTTCGGTGCCAGGGATCAACTAACCGATGGGCTACTTGTATTAGCGAATCAACTTTGAAAGATCACCAAATGGTCAAGGGGGCTTTATCATGAATCTGAACAATCAACCTACTATCGAAGAACTGGCTCGTATGTTCGCGGCAAAGAAAGACAGCCACGACAGCCATATCCTGTGGATCAGCAAATCGGGTCAGGTTCATATCGATTGCCTGTCGCCACATGCCCATGAAGCAGAGTTCGACCAGAACAACCAGAACCTGCTCGCCCGACTGAAGATGTAC
Source organism: Pseudomonas sp. Sample_16 (assembly GCF_004307665.1). NCBI lineage: Bacteria > Pseudomonadati > Pseudomonadota > Gammaproteobacteria > Pseudomonadales > Pseudomonadaceae > Pseudomonas > Pseudomonas sp. Sample_16. The sequence goes on along the minus strand of NZ_RCOB01000213.1, from coordinate 18,947 downwards.
CGTCGCGGCCAGGGCTATGTCGGCAAAAAAGCCGCGGCCGACAAAGACTTCATCGGCAATGTCCTGCAAACGCTGAAACAGGCCTGGGATTCGATGCAGAACAAGAACGAAGTTCGGGTGATTGATCGGTTCTACTAATTGAAATGAGCCATTGTTGACTCATAAATAAAAAGGGCCTGCTCCTGATAAGAGCAGGCCCTTTTTAATGGCTGAATGAAAGTGGGGAATGTTGCCACTCAAGACATACCAGCAGCCAACACCACCTGCACAAAAGCCAACGCCGCCGCACTGTGATAGTTGTTTTTACGACGCAGTAATGCAGCGCCACGCTGGGGCGCCTCCCCCGCTAGCGGGATCATGCGCAGAGCGCGGTCGCTGGTTGCAATGGGCTCCGGAAGGATTGTAGCCATTGCCGTATGCCGAATGACTTCCAACAGCGTGTTGACTGAATTGACCTCGATCGCCACTTTCGGCGTTATCTGCGCCCGGGTGAAATACTCGTCAATGCAGGTGCGCGTGAAAAAATCTGCGCTGAGTAAGGCAAACTGCAGCTGCGCCACCTGGTCATGGGTCACGGTGTCCCGGCTTTCATACAACGGATGCGCCTGGCCGACCATCAATCCCAGGGTTTCGGTAAATGCAGGAATCGATTCGATATCAGGGTTTCTCACCTGATCAAACGCAATCGCGATGTCCAGAGAGTCCTGCGCCAACCCGGTTTCGATGTCGTCCATCGACAGCTCGAACACCTCCAGGTGAATGTTCGGGTAACGCGCCACGAAATCGCGCACCAGCGGCCCCACCAGGTAGGCCATGAAAGTCGGGGTCATGGCCAGACGCAAAGTGCCCCGGGACAAATCCTTCACGTCGTGCAGCGCACGCTTGCCCGCCTCCAGCTCTATCAGCACCCGCCGAGCGCATTCGATATACGCCTGACCCGCGTCGGTCGGCTTGACCGTACGCGACGTGCGATCGAACAGGCTGACACCCAGGGTCTCTTCCAGTTGCCGGATCTGTTGTGAAAGCGTTGGCTGGGAAACATGCAGGGCTTCGGCCGCACGGGTGAAGCCGCCATGGTCAGCCACGGCCAACAGGTAACGCAGATGTCGCAGCAGCATGCTCAGACCTTTCTATCTATAGGCAGTACTTATGCCTTGCATTGTATATCGGTCTTGGACGCTATGGATTGAACGGAAGAAGATGGCTTCACACCCAGACACTTCCCCCAGCGACAGGAGAACCACCATGCAACAGTCTCACGCCTATAACGATCCAAGCCTGGCCCTGACCACCGCAATTCTCGATGCCAAAGCTCGCAAAAATCTGTCGTGGCAAGACCTGGCTGACGGCACCGGCCTGGGCCTTGCCTATGTCACCGCTGCACTTCTCGGCCAGCATCCACTGCCGCAAAGCGCCGCAGAGGTGATCGGCGAGAAACTCGACCTGGATGCCGAGGCGGTGGCTCGCCTGCAGATCATCCCGCTGCGCGGCAGCCTTGCGGGTGTCCCGACCGATCCGACCATCTACCGCTTCTACGAAATGATCCAGATCTACGGCACCACCTTGAAGGCTCTGGTTCATGAGCAGTTCGGCGACGGCATCATCAGTGCGATCAACTTCAAGCTCGACATGAAAAAAGTCGAAGACCCGGAAGGCGGTTCGCGCGCAGTGATTACGCTCGACGGCAAGTTCCTGCCCCTGCGTCCGTTCTAAGTCGAAAACGGCCCGTACCACCGTGCGGGCCAAATCCGCTCATCCATGAGGACGCCGCCATGAAAGCGCTCATCGAAGGCTTTGTAAAATTCCAGAAAGAAGTGTTTCCACAACGCACCGACCTGTTCAAACACCTGGCCACCACGCAACAACCGGGTACCTTGTTCATCACCTGTTCCGACAGCCGTGTAGTGCCCGAATTGCTGACCCAGCAAGAACCCGGCGAGTTGTTCGTAATCCGTAACGCCGGCAACATCGTGCCCTCCTACAGCCCTCATCCGGGTGGTGTGTCGGCCACCGTCGAATACGCTGTTGCCGTGTTGGGCGTAACGGATATCGTCATCTGCGGGCATTCGGACTGTGGCGCCATGACCGCTGTCGCCAAATGCACCTGCATGGATCACCTGCCCGCCGTCAGCGGCTGGTTGCAGCACGCCGAGTCGGCGAAAGTCATCAACGAGTCACGGCCTCACGTTACGCAAACGGCGAAAATAAGCGCGATGGTGCGCGAGAATGTGATCGCGCAATTGGCCAACATCCAGACTCATCCAAGCGTGCGCCTGGCCCAGGAAAAAGGTCTGCTGAATTTGCACGGCTGGGTCTATGACATCGAAACCGGCTCGATCGATGCACTCGATGGCAGCAGCCATCGTTTTCTGCCGCTGGCTGAGCATCCTGGCACTTGCGCTGTGCCTGGCAAAGCAATGGAAGCGGCCTGATCAAGGCGATGGCGACCGCCATTGCGGCGGTCGCCCAGCTGAATCACTCAGCGTTTGACGCCCAGATCGATCTGGGTCATGCGGCTGCGGATGGTGAACACGCCATCGCCCGAGAGAATCGCACTGCGCGCAAACAGGCGCCCGCTCTCCCAGTTCGACAAACCGAGCTCCGGCTTGTTGAGCGCGTACTGGCCATCGACCCAACGGGTAATGCCATTGCCGACAAAAGGCGCGTTGACTGCGTTGTAGAAACGCTCCTGCGTCGAGGCATCTTCGCTGATCAGCGACACGGTGAACTGCGGGCTGTAGCGGTTGAACAAGGCAATGGCGCTGTCCAGGTCGTCGACGATTTTCAGGCTGACTTCCGGCGTTTCTTCCCACTCCCACTCGCGGCACAGTTGATCCTCGGGCAACGGCTCGGCCAAGGCTTCGCTCTGGTAGCCTTCGGCGCGATAAACCTCGACGGTTGCATTGAGCCAATCGGCCGGCAGGCATGCTTCGCTGCCTTCGACGATGTGCAACTTGCAGCCCTGGCCCCGTGCCTTGCCGGCCTGTTGCAAGGCATCGAGAAACACCGGCACCAGTTCGGCGGCGCGGTTGCGATGGATCAGGCAAACATTCAGGGTGTTGCAGACTTTACGGTCGAGGGAGTTGCGGACCACGCTGGCGAAGCGACCGGTATCGGCATCGGTATCAGCGATCAGCCACGCACCACCGGTACCGTGCAGGCTGACAGCCGTGCCGGCCTGTTGCGCGATACTGCCCAACTGGCTGACGGCACGTCCCGAACCACGGGCCACGGCCAGCGACAGGCGCCGGTCGGCAAACATCGCCCAACCGGCTGCATGGTTGACGCTTTCCACCAGTGATACCGCGCCGCTCGGCAACCCGGCATCACTCAATGCCGGATTCAACGCATGGGCCACAATGGCTTGGGCGGTGCCCAGCGCATCGCTGCCGATGCGCAGCACCGCGGTGTTCCCCGTGCGCAAAACACCCGCGGCATCGGCAAAAACGTTAGGTCGACCTTCGAAGACAAACGCGACAATGCCCAGCGGCGACACCACTTGCTCGACCTTCCAGCCGTCGTGCTCGACGCAGCTGATCACTTTGCCACGGGTGGCAGAGGCGTCTCGCCAGGCGCGCAGGCCGGCAATCATGTCGCGACGCATGCGTTCATCGGCCAGCAAACGCGTGGTCGACCGGCCACGGGACTTCGCTCGCTCGATGTCAGCCTGGTTGGCGGCTTCGATCAAGGCCCAGCACTGCGGGGTTTCCAGACGCTGGGCGAACAGGTCGAAGAAGTTGCTGATCGCCTGATCCGACACCGCCGACATCGCAGCAAACGCCGCTTGCGCGCGTTCGATTGCCACGGCGGCCGCCTGCTGATCAGCCACCGGGATCAACAGCAACTCGCCGCTGACCTGTTCTACCAGCAAGTGGTCTCCGGGCTGGAAGCGTGCCGCCAGTTCGGGGCTGACCACAGTGACACGGTTACCGGCGAAAGGGATCGGCGTGCCAGCGACTAGACGTTCGAGCGCAAGAGACATGAAGCGGTTTCACCATGCAATGGGCGGGCAGAAAATGTATAGCAAAACACCTGTGTGAGCGAGCCTGCTTGCGATAGCGACCTGACCTGCGGCCTCCACGTATCAAAGTGTGTACAGCCCCGCCCTCGACACAACAAGCCTTAAACCCCCGCGCAAGTGACACAACGCAGATACACCCGCCTGATGAAATTCATCTGTCGCTAAACGGGCACACCTCGCCCGACATCACTGACTTGAAGGAGACACCGTCCATGAATACTTCGATTTCATCGGCCGTCAAAGGCTTGCACCTGAACCTTGATCGCGTCGGCCACTGGATCGCGCCATTGACGCTGCGAGTGTTCCTGGCCTGGGAGTTCTTCGAGTCGGGGCTGGAGAAATACAACGGTGAAAACTGGTTCGCCGACATTCAAGAGCGCTTCCTGTTTCCGTTCAACCACCTGCCGGCCACGCTGAACTGGGAAATGTCGATGTGGGTGGAATTGATCTGCGCCCTAGCCTTGCTGGTTGGCCTGGCTACACGGTTTTCGGCCATCAGCCTGATTGTCGTCACCATCGTCGCAACCGCCGCCGTGCACTGGCCCGCTGACTGGTCGAGCCTGAGCGAACTGGCCCAGGGTTACTCGATCACCAACAAAGGCTACGGCAACTTCAAACTGCCGCTGATCTACCTCGCCGCACTGCTGCCGCTGCTGCTTTCGGGTCCGGGTAAATTCAGTCTCGATGCGCTGCTGGCGCGGTTCTTCTGGCGTCGCCGTCATAACTGAAAAAAAGGCCGCTATTTGGCATCTCCATTTAGCGGCTTGTAAAACTTGAACAGGCCGATGTTCGCCGTATTGGTGTATTCCTTGGCCCAATCCGGTTTAACCGTGCGATCGTGAAAGTACAGCGCGCCTTTGGTGCGATCCGGCAACTGCTTGTTCAGCGCTTTGCGTGCGATCTCCTTGGCAAGGGCGTAAGGCACCTCCTCCTGAACCGAATCGGCACGCCCGTCGCACCACCACGAGAACTGGCAGCTTTTGGTTTCCGAGCCTTGCTTGACCACGCCGCAGACGGTATCGGGAAAGCCATCATGGCCGAGACGGTTCATCACCACGTTGGCCACCGCTTCCATGTCGGCAGCGTCCTTTCCTTTGGCCTCCCAGTAGATCGATCGGGCGAGACACGTGATGGCGTCGTCCAGCGGCGCCTTGCCGGCCGGGTCAACGGCCTGCACTTCAGGCTGGGTAATGGCTTCGGACTTGGGCACCGGTGCCGGGCTGCTGTTCTCGGCAGCCTTTTGCTCCAGCACCTCGGCCTTGTCTTCGGCGACTTTTTGGGTTTGCTGCTGATCGGCGGCCAATGCCGGGCCAGCGAGCAGAATCAGGGCGAAGCAGGTTGTTATCCAGTGTTGGCACATGGTCGGGCGGTACTCTGTAGGCAGTATCGCTAGAGTGTAGTAGTGAAATGATTGCACTTGCGCCACAACTTTCGGGAAAATCCGTTGACTGTGACAAGGCAACTTCGCGCATCATGGCGCAGTCAGCACAAGGAGTTTTCCATGGGTTTTCTACCATCCGCTATGCGCTTTGCCGGTTTGTCGTTGGGAATGCTGTTGGCCGCCAGCGCCGTGGCCAGCGATGAGTCACAGTTGATCGAATCGATCAATCTCTATCGCAGCCAGTTGCAACGTTGCGCCGGTCAGGTTTCATCGGAATTGCCACCACTGGCGGCCGATCCGCGACTGGCACTTTCCGCCACCAGCATTGGCAATCTGCAGCAAGCCATGGTGACTGCCGGCTACCCCATGAAGAACGTGCAGGCGATCAGCCTGTCCGGACCGCGTGATGCGGCATCGGCGATGAAAGCGATTCAGGAAAGCTTTTGCCAGATCGTGCTCGACCCGCAATTTGTCGATGTCGGCGTGAGCCGCCAGGACCGCGAATGGCGAATTGTAGTGGCGCGTCCACTGCTGAGCGCACGCTTGGGCGACTGGCAAGCCGAAGGCCAGAAGTTGCTGGCCGAGCTTAATGCCGCACGCACCAAATCGCGCCAGTGCGGCGCTCAATCGTTCAACGCCACCACACCACTGGCCTGGAACGCCACGCTGGGTGCCGCTGCCGAAACCCATTCACGGGCAATGGCCAACAACAATTTCTTCGATCACAAGGATCGCGACGGCCGCACACCGGGTGACCGCGCGGAACTGGCAGGCTACAACTTCCAGCAGATCGGCGAAAACATTGCCGCCGGGCAGGACACCGTGCGCAAGGTCGTCGACGGCTGGCTCGCCAGCCCGGGCCACTGCGCCAACCTGATGAACCCGCAGTTCAACGAATTGGGCGCGGCGTATGCCAATGATCCGAAGAGCGATGCCGGCATTTACTGGACTGCCATGTTTGGTGCGCAGTGAGCACCTGCCAGCCGCAAGCCCGTCAGCGACGTTACGGATAAATCAATCCATCATAGATCCGCTCGATCACTTGGTTATTAATAGTGATTGGACGCCTATCAACGTTGCTCTTAGCCTGCGCTCAACACTTGCGTCAAAAACGCAAGTCTCTATAAAAGCGCCAAGCGAGGGTGTCATGTCAGAACGGGTCCTGCTAGATGGGTTCTCCCGGCGCGTGGACTATCTGCGGATGTCGCTCACCGACCGTTGCGATTTCCGTTGTGTGTATTGCATGGCCGAGGACATGCAGTTTCTCCCGCGCCAACGGGTGCTGACACTGGAAGAAATCTATCAGCTGGCCGCCAGTTTCGTGGCGCTCGGCACCCGCAAGATCCGCCTGACCGGGGGCGAGCCGCTGATCCGTCCGGGCGTGGTACAGCTGTGTGAAAAGATCGCCGCCCTGCCCGGCCTGCGTGAACTGTGCATGACCACCAACGGCTCGCAATTGGCCAAACTGGCGCAACCGTTGTTCGATGCAGGGGTCAAGCGCCTCAACATCAGTCTCGATTGCCTGGACCCACAGCGCTTTCGCGAACTGACCCGCACCGGTGATCTGGCGCAAGTGATCAAGGGCATCGACGCCGCCAACCAGGCCGGGTTCAGCCATACCAAACTCAATTGCGTGGTGATGAAGGGCCGCAACGACCACGAGATCAACGATCTGGTGAGCTTCGCCATCGATCGTAACCTCGACATTTCCTTTATCGAAGAGATGCCCCTGGGCATCATCGATGAACACAGCCGCGCCGAAGCATTCTGCTCCAGCACACAAGTGCGCGAGCGGATTGCCGAGCGCTTCACGCTGATTGATTCCGCCGAGTCGACCCAAGGCCCGTCACGCTACTGGCGCCTGGCCGAAGCACCGCAAATTCGCCTGGGGTTCATTTCGCCCCACAGCCATAATTTTTGCGGTACCTGCAATCGGGTGCGACTGACCGTGGAGGGACGCTTGCTGCTGTGCCTGGGCAATGAACATTCGGTGGATTTGAAGGCGGTTTTGCGTAGCCATCCAGGGCATCCCGAACGCCTGGAGAAAGCGATCATCGAAGCGATGAAACTCAAGCCCTATCGACACAATTTCGAAGTGAACGACGATGTTCAAGTCGTTCGGTTCATGAACATGACGGGCGGCTGAAGCTGACGACCGCCAGGCGTATCAGCCATTCCCCATCAACGCACAAGAACCATTGGACGCGATAAATCGTTATCCGTAGCCTGAGCTCAATTCAGTGGCATCGACACCAGGAGCGCAGGCTTGAGCGTCTTACCAAAACAGGAACATTCCACGCCCGAGCCGATCAGCCTGCGCGAAGCCTTGCGCTTCTGGATCAAGCTTGGCTTCATCAGTTTCGGCGGGCCGGCGGGACAGATTTCGATCATGCACCAGGAGTTGGTCGAGCGCCGACGCTGGATTTCCGAGCGACGCTTTCTGCACGCGCTCAATTACTGCATGTTGCTGCCCGGCCCCGAGGCCCAGCAACTGGCGACGTACATCGGCTGGCTGATGCACCGCACCTGGGGCGGCGTGATCGCGGGTGTGCTGTTTGTGCTGCCTTCGCTGTTCATCCTGATCGGCTTGTCCTGGGTCTACATCGCCTTCGGTGAAGTGCCGGTGGTAGCCGGTGTGTTTTACGGGATCAAGCCGGCGGTCACCGCGATTGTGCTGCAAGCCGCCCACCGGATCGGCTCGCGGGCACTGAAAAATGGCTGGCTGTGGGGCATCGCCGGCGCCTCCTTCGCGGCGATCTTTGTGCTGAACGTGCCATTTCCGCTGATCGTCCTGGGTGCCGCAGTGATCGGTTACTTCGGCGGCCGACTGGCCCCGGAAAAATTTCGCACCGGTGGCCATGGCGCAACGCAAAAGTCGTTCGGCCCGGCCGTGATCGACGATGACACGCCGCCCCCCGAGCATGCCCGTTTCAGCAGCCTGAAGCTGGCACGCCTGGCGCTGACCGGTGTGATCCTGTGGACACTGCCCATGGCCACCCTGACCGCTTTGTTTGGCTGGGACGGCACGCTCACGCAAATGAGCTGGTTCTTCACCAAAGCGGCGCTACTGACATTCGGGGGTGCCTACGCGGTGTTGCCGTATGTCTACCAGGGCGCGGTCGGTCACTATGGCTGGCTGACGCCGACGCAGATGATCGACGGCCTGGCGCTCGGTGAGACCACCCCCGGGCCACTGATCATGGTGGTGGCGTTTGTCGGGTTCATCGGCGGCTACGTTCTGCAAGTCTTCGGCCCGGACCAGGCCTTTGTCGCCGGTGCCGTCGCGGCAACGCTGGTGACCTGGTTCACCTTCCTGCCTTCGTTCCTGTTTATTCTCGCCGGCGGGCCGCTGGTGGAGTCGACGCATAACGAACTGAAATTCACCGCACCGTTGACGGCGATTACCGCGGCCGTGGTCGGCGTGATCCTCAATCTGGCGTGCTTTTTCGGCTACCACGTGCTGTGGCCCAAGGGCTTCGAAAACCCCCTCGACTGGCCCTCGTTGCTGATCGCGATCGTGGCGGCCATTGCCCTGTTTCGCTTCAAGCGCGGGGTGATCGAGGTGTTGCTCGGCGCTGCGATAATCGGCCTTGGCGTACACATGATGCGATGAATGAAACGTTTACACGCATCAGATTCCCCCCTAGTATCCAGACACGCCCGATGGCGGGTCACACCCGCCATCGACGAATCCCAATGCCGGAAACATCCGATATGAACCGCATTGTCAACCTGCCCATGGCCTTGAGCCGTTCCAAACTCCGTCACTCCGCACGTCCGCCGGATAGCACCCTGCTCGCCTGATCGCGTCCCAAACGCGTAGAGCCTCTTCCTTCGCTAATCCTTTGCCTGCATGCCCCGGATCTTTGTATCCGTAGTCGTGCCGAGGCCTGAATCCGTGCGTCCGCAGGACGCCAACGTGAGTGACGAACAATGAAATTCGCAGCCCTTGAAGACGCCCAGACTTTCCTGGCGAACAACCCCGATATCGACATGATCGAGCTGTTCATCCTCGATGCCAACGGTGTGCCGCGCGGCAAACTGTTGCACCGCGAAGAACTGCTGGCGGTGTATGAAAGCGGTCGTCCGCTGCCCAGCACCATCCTCGGCCTGACCTTGCAGGGCGACGACGTCGAGAACTCCGGGCTGGTTTGGGATGTGGGCGATATCGACTGTCGTGCCTACCCGCTCGAAGGCAGCCTGGTGCGCTTGCCGTGGCGGCAGATTCCGACCGCCGCCGTGCAAGTCAGCATGCACCCGCAGGAAGGCAGGCCGGCGAGCATCGCCGACCCGCGCCACCTGCTGATCAGCGTAATCGAGCGCCTGAAAGCCCAGGGTTACTACCCGGTGATGGCGTGCGAGCTGGAGTTCTACTTGCTCGATGCCAAGCGCGATCATCTCGGGCGCCCGCAACCGGCGCTGGACGCCGACGGCGGTCGACCGCGACACACGCAAGTCTATGGCCTGCGCGAACTGGAACAGATTGAGCCGTTCCTGGCCGACCTCTACGCGGCGTGCAAACTCCATGGCATTCCGGCGCGCACGGCGATTTCCGAATACGCACCAGGCCAGGTGGAAATCACCCTGGAACACGGTGATGCCTTGCAAGCGATGGATCAGGCGGTGCGCTACAAACGCCTGGTCAAAGCCATTGCACACCAGCACGGCATGCAAGCGACCTTCATGGCCAAACCCTTTGACCATTTGGCCGGCACCGGCATGCACATGCATGTCAGCATCGCCGATGCCGAGGGCCGCAACCTGTTCGCCTGCGAAGACCCGGCCGGCACACCGCTGCTGCGCACGGCCATCGGCGGCATGCTCGCCTCGTTGCTTGACTCGTTGCTGCTGTTTTGCCCCAACGCCAACTCCTACCGGCGCTTCCAGGCCAACAGCTACGCGCCGCTGGCGCCGACGTGGGGCGTCGACAACCGTACCGTGAGCTTGCGAGTTCCAGGTGGCCCGGCCAACAGCAGGCACATCGAACATCGCATCTGCGGCGCCGACGCCAACCCGTATCTGGCGGCAGCAGCGATACTGGCCGGCATTCATCGCGGCATTACTGAAAACCTCGATCCGGGGGAACCGGTAGAGGGCAACGGTTACGCACAAGCCACGCAATTGTTGCCGACCGACTGGCTGACATCGCTGACGGCACTGGAAAACTCGGTGTGGGCGCGGGATGCATTGGGGCAGGAATTTCTCGGGGTGTATCTGGCGGTCAAGCGTGCCGAGTATCGGCAGTTCATGGCTGAAGTGGGTGAGCAGGATTGGCGTTGGTATTTGACTGAGGCGTAAGCCCCTGTAGGAGCGAGCCTGCTCGCGATGAGGTCGTGTCAGCCACCATCACTGGTCAATGACACACCGCCATCGCGAGCAGGCTCACTCCTACAACGACTGCACTCCCCCACATTTTCCCCGGACACAGCCATGACTCAACAACGCAGCAATTCCTACTACACCGCCACCCTCAACCAGGACACCGATTACCCGACCCTGCAAGGCCGGCACCGGGTCGATGTGGTGATCATCGGCGGCGGTTTCACCGGCGTCGCCACCGCCGTCGAACTCGCGGAAAAAGGCCTGAAAGTCGCCATTGTCGAAAGCCATAAAATCGGTTGGGGCGCTACCGGGCGCAACGGTGGTCAAGTCACCGGCAGCCTGTCGGGCGATGAAGCGATGCGCAAACAGATGCGCCACACCCTTGGCGATGAAGTCGACGATTTCATCTGGCATCTGCGCTGGCGCGGGCATCAGATCATCAAGCAGCGGGTCGAGAAATACGCCATCGCCTGCGACCTCAAGCACGGCCACCTTCATGCCGCTTACAAGCCCAGCCACATGGACAGTCTGCGCAAGGATTACGACGAAGCCGTGCGACGCGGCATGGCTGATGAGGTCAGCCTGCTCGACCGCAGCCAGGTGCACGATCTGTTGCAAAGCGATCTCTATCACGGCGCAATCAAAAACACCCGCAACATGCACTTGCACCCGCTCAACCTGTGCATCGGTGAAGCGCGGGCCGCAGAGAGTCTGGGCGCGCTGATCTTTGAAAACAGCGAAGTGCTGGAAATCATTCATGGCGATACGCCCGGGGTGCGTACCGCTCACGGCCGCATCGATGCCAATCAGGTGCTGCTGGCCGGCGACGTCTATCACAAGCTTGAGCCGGGCAAGCTCAAGGGCAAGATTTTCCCGGCCATGGGCGGCATCGTCACCACCGCGCCACTGGGGGATCTGGCGAAACAGATCAACCCCGAAGACCTGGCCGTGTATGACTGTCGTTTCGTGCTCGACTACTACCGCCTGACGGCCGATGGTCGTTTGCTGTTCGGCGGTGGCGCCAATTACAGCGGCAAGGATTCACGGGACATCGCCGCCGAGCTGCGCCCGTGCATCGAGCAGACGTTCCCGGCACTCAAAGGCGTGGCCATCGATTACCAGTGGAGCTGCGCGATGGGTATCGTGATCAACCGCATTCCGCAATTGGGCAAGCTCTCGGACAATGTCTGGTATTGCCAAGGCTACTCCGGCCACGGCATCGCCACCAGCCACATCATGGGTGAAATCATGGGCCGTGCGATCACCGGGCAGCTTGAGCACTTCGACACCTTCGCCGCCTGCCAACACATCCGCGTGCCGATGGGCGACTTGCTGGGCAATCCGATGCTGGCGGCGGGCATGTGGTATTACCAGATGCTTGAGCGATTGCGCTGAGTGGTTCGAGCCGGCATTGATGTTGTTTGTGCCGGCCTCATCGCTGGCAAGCCAGCTCCCACAGGTTCAGTGGCGTACACAAAAGCTGTGTTGAACGCGGTCATTGTGGGAGCTGGCTTGCCAGCTCCCACAGGTTCAGTGGCGTATACAAAAGCTGTGTTGAACGCGGTCATTGTGGGAGCTGGCTTGCCAGCGATGAGGCCGGCAAACTCACCGCACCTCTGCCGGCAGTCACACAGCTTGCACCACCTCAATCCCCAACCCGCGGTAATCCTCGATATTCCCCGAGGCCACATGCCGCTCGGTAATCAACGTGTGCAAACGCGAACACGGCGCAACCACGAACGGTTCCACCGCGCCAAGCTTGTCCGCCGTGGTGACCGCAATCACATGGGACGCACTGTCGAGCATCGCCTGTTTCACCGGCACTTCATCAAAATGCAGCGAGCTGATGCCCACTTCCGGGTGAATCGCGCATACCCCGGTGAACAGCAAATCGGCTTTGATCCCTTCAAGTAGACGCAAGGTTTCATGCCCGCTGGCCGACAGCGTCGCCGGGTTGAGCTGGCCACCGGCCAAAATCACTTTGACGCCCTTGTACTCCGACAGCGTGATCGCTGTCATGGGCGACGCAGTGACGGCCGTGATGCGAATGTCCAACGGCAACGAACGCGCGATCTGCAATGTGGTGGTGCCGGAGTCGAACATCACGGTCTGGCCGTCTTCAACCCGTTCGGCCGCCAGTTGCGCAAGACGGGTTTTCACCTCGTCGGTCTCGCTGATCCGGGTGAAGTAATCCTTGCCAGTGTCTTTGGGCCGCGGCAACGCCCCGCCGTGGACTCGCTGCACCAGTCCGGCCGCGGCAAGCTCCGACAGATCGCGGCGAATAGTGTCTTCGGACACGGCGAAATGCTGGCTCAGCCCCGACGCCATGACTTTGCCGTCGCGCTCGAGGATCAAGAGGATTTTCTGCCGACGCAGATGTGGGAGTTCGGTTGCGGAGTGATCCTGCATGCTTGTGCCTGTTTACGCGTTAATCTGCGGGTTTAGCGAGATTAGCCAAACCGCCCGACAAACACAAACCATCGCACCAGGTATCATTTGTTTCGATCTTTCAAATCATGAAGCCGAATTTTTTATTCAGCGGTGGCCTGTCCAAAATGGCGTCCATCTCTCCTATTCCGGATGAAAACTTCATGAATCTGAATTTCGCGTTTGCCTGCATGATCGTGGTCTCGTTTACCATTGCACTGGTACATACCTGAACAGTCATCGAACCCCTTGCGAAACCGTGGGTCTGCTCCTGGGAAAAATAAACATGAATGTGCCGGGAGTATCTGCTTCCTAGTCGCAACTTGTCGCATCGGCCAAGCCGATTCGCCGGCCCATTGATTCTTCATCGCCGTGCTGCTGGCAGAGGAACTCGCGTATCGCTTCGGCGGTTCGCCTGGCGCTGGTTACCACAAAAAAATGCCCCTCGCCCTTCAAGACGTGCAGCTCGGCAAGGCGTATGGTGCGGCGCAGGATATGCGCGTTGTACAGTCGCACCAGAGTGTCGCGCTCGCCAGTGAGGATCAGTGTGCGCTGGCGCAGACGGAATAACCGCAGCAGGCTTGTCCAACCGACCAGCGCTGTAAGCTGATGGTAATAGGTTCTCGGGTTGGCCGTGAGCATGCCGTTCACCACACCGAAGCGCAGCAGCGTCTGAATCGAATGGCGCGAGCGTTCCTGTTTGCGCAGATTGGCGCTTTTGCTCCTGCCAAAGAAATCCAGGACATCGGCGGGCTTCACCAGCATCGCCGGGCCGGCCGAGGTAGCTGCGAGGATCAGACGGCGCACCATGCTCGGGTACCGCAGGGCGAATTCTTGCGCCAATGCACCGCCCCAACTCACGCCGAACACGTCGATCTGGTCGACTCCCAATTGCCTGAGCATCCCGGCGATCAAGTCGGCATGGCGCGGCAGACGCATTGGCCAGCGGGGCATTTGCGATTTGCCGACCCCTGGCACGTCCAGCGTGATGGTCTTGTAGTCTGCCAATTGTTCGCGCAGAGGATCGAAAGTGCGGATCAGACCACCCAGGCCGTTGAGCAAGAGCAGCGGCGAGCCTTGACCTCGGATTGAAACGTTCAGCTGCAAATCGTCAACGGTTAATGTGTGCGTTCTCATCGTTTTGCCCCTTGGCATACTTTCCCTGCATACCCTTTCCACACACAACATTGAGCAGAATCACTCATCTCACGCGCCTGGGTTTGTCACTTGAATGAAGATCGACCAGGCCCCCAGCACTATCCAGAACGTCGTAAAAATCCATGGCGTACGAACCGAAAACAGCAAGGCTTTGCGGTAGCCCTTATGGGTGGACTCTCGTTCGGAAAACAAAGGCGATTCGTCATAGGCCAATCCCATTAGTGGTTCACTGCGAAGCAGCTCACTCTGTTTGAAATACCAATGATCGATGATGTCATAGGCCGCTCGTATTCCGGGCCAGGCGTTCAGTGAGCTGAGTACCCCAAACAGCGCCAGAAACGGAGGTACCACCAACGTAAACAGTTTCCCCCACTCGGGGTTCAGATTGGCCATGCAGGACGCAAAGGCAATCACCAAAAATGACTGAGCGGCCAAGTAAGCGTCTGTTCGATTGGCCAGAATACTGGTTTCGTATTGAATCTCCCTTCGGTAGAAATCCAACCGCTCCTTGGGCGATCCGAACATCTTTGCGTTGTGCTCGCTCAATTCGGTTTCGTCGATGTAGGAGGTCAAAATTTTCGGCACGATAGACTCACTCTGATCGGTTAGTACGGTCGCGTACAACCCAATGCGGCATCAAGAAACATCATGATGCCTTTGTTACGCAGGCACATGACCAAACTCCTCAGGCCAAAAAGGCGCCGATACTCATTCGGTGATTCACTGAATGCGGCGTCCACAGTCATCTGAAGGTGATGGACAGGAGAAAGTTTATTCAAAGACTTTTCAGATTCGACAAGCGGCATGACCGGCTACCGCTCAAGCATTTATTTCACCAGTCGTCGGTTGAGCTTTCGCACTTCCAAACTTACCTGACGCAAACGCTATCTACACTGCGTCTACTGCAGCCTGGCTCTGCTGCACGTGCATCAATTACTCGCGACATGCCCCGCAGCGCCTGTGTTCACCAGCGCCTTCAACGCTGCATCGAACTGCTTCAAGGCATTCACTTGTAGTTCGGTCTGCTGACCAATCTGCGCGGCAATCTGCGGCGCGGCCTTGCCATGCACCCACACCGAAGGCATTTGTTGAGCACGCGAACCTTCAGCCTGGCCGATGTACTGCAAGTTCGCATCGTAGAATTTGGCCATGAATCGCGCCTCAACCTGGCTGTTGCGCTTGGAGACCAGGCGGCTGTAAGTGTCGAGCATCACTACCACATCCGGATGGGCCTGTACCGCTGCATCCAGGCTGTCGTAGACCGTTACCGACGCGAACTCTTTCTGCAACGATGCCATCAACCAATTGATCGCCCGTTGCGGATCGGAGCTGTCAACAAACGCCTGGCTGATCCGCGAATCCAGTTGGGGATTCTTCGCACCGTTCACTGCCACCGCGTGGTAGCGCTCGAGGTATTGCTGGGTGTTAAGGGTGTTTTCGCTATAGAGCACCGCCACGGTCTTCGCCTGTCGCAAACTGGCAGCACTGTCGGCAATGGGCAGGAAGTGGCAGGACGGGTCAGCCGCAACGGCCGGATCGGCAACAGCAAAGCCACCGCTTAATACGGCGATAAAAGCCAGCAAGGTCGACATTCTCATCGCGCTGATTCCTTCAAAGGCGAGATCGATATGACCCTATCCTCCTCTGATGACAGAAAAACAGAACTTGCATTGCTTAATGATGAGTATCGAGCAAATGAATGGTCGCTATGAGCGCACGCGCCCAATCGTCCGCAGAACGCGAGGCATCTCGTACCTTGATGAATTGCCTCGAGTGATACGTCGCGGATACCTCAGCGCCTTCTACTGTTTCCCGCGTGTTACCTCAGCGACGCAGTTGTCACTTCTGCGCCGCGAGGCAGGCCAATAGAGTATGGCCTTCGGTGAGTTTTCAGGGTTGACAGCCTGTCGGCCTTGCCCTGCGCCGATCCCCCATCACGGAAGAGGTGAAATCATGAGTTTTGTAAAAGTGGAAAAAAACCAGAGCAGTGCCCCGTCGGAAGCCGACATGAAAAAAGCCATGGTCGAGGCTGGCGGAACACCGGGCGAGTGCAGCGGCACCAATGCTGCCCGTACCTTGACTTACACCGGCGTGGTCAATCACACCGTGTATGAGAACAAGCTGATCGAGGTCGCCAAGGGCAAACGTACCAGCTGGAATTTCGTCTGGGCCGACGCGCAGGCCGCTTGAAACCAGGGCGAGGCGGCCTCTGGGTCGCCTCGTCGTTGCTTGCATTTGATACAACGCGGTTACCCGCCTGTAACGCCAAGATACTTCGCTCCCCTGCCCCATGAACCTAGAGTGAAGCCCTCAATGGACCGACCGGGATCACTCTCCGCCGCCCCATTGATTGCCCAACACACCACCAAGGAAGAGGGAACCATGAGCAAATCAATTGCTGTCAGCCAACAAAGCCAGCAGCTTCACAATGATGTGCAAGAAGCCGTCAAATCGATCATGGGTGCAACGCAACTGAAGACGTCAGACTATAACCGGGTACTGAGATCCGCCCTGGCGGCAACGCAAAAAGTCGTCACCATCGAGATCGCCGCCGGCGATCTGACCCTGCTGAAAAAATCTGGCTACAAGCTGTGCTTTGCCAAGAAAGTCGGCACAGCAGACTACAACGTGGTCTGGCAGTCGTATGACGCATACCTGAGCAACAACGAGTTCAGCTGGACTCCGCAATATCAGCTGTTCGCTTCCAACGTGTTCAAGGAAAACGTTCAGGTCAAAGTCTCGACCAATATCGTCAACATAGGATTGGGGCAGACTTCGACACTCGATGAACACGGCCTGTTGAGCCCGGCGGTAACGGGGGGACCGGACATCTCCATGACCTTCGTGAACAACTACGCACCGATTCATCCAGGCATCAACCAATTGTCCACCGGCATCGATGGCAAACAGGTCAGTACGCCGATCTATGTGGCCGTCGATCAGGTGGTCACCGGCAACACGGTGTTGACCCCCGTCGAAACCATCCTCGTGTGGTTCGAACAGAACGTGCAGACCAGCACCATGTTCAGTACCTCACGCTCCAAGGCGATCGAAATCGACCTGACGTTCGATAACACCGCAGGTCGCCTTTACGAAGGCGGTCAATGGAAAACCGTGTAACCCCTGCAACGGGGCGGCCTCAGGGTCGCCCCTTTTACTCATCGATCGCGCCGTTGGCAAAGTAGCCCGTCAGCGACAGGCAGATCGACTCGGCCAACGCTTCCTGGGTGGCGATGCCATAGGGCTGGTTGCGGTCGAACTGTGCCGACCAGCGAATCCGCCCCTGCGCTACATCCACCAGCCGCAACGACGCCCGCACCCGTGCCGGCTCGACCCGCACGCTGCCCTCCAGGCAATAGCAGTAGCGTCCACCGCGCCCCATCGCGGCAGCTTTGACGCTGTTGCGCGGCACTTTCAGCAATACATGGTTAGTGCCTGTTTGGGTTTGTTCGAATGACTCAAACAAGCGGCAGCTCAACTCCTCACACAGCCCTCGGGCAAAATCGTCGCCGTCGCGGGTAATGCAGGTGAACGGCTGGATCTGCAACACCGGGTGGCGCGTGCCGATGTGTTTATGCCGAAAGCGCTGATACACCAAGCGATAACAACCCGGGGGAATGCTCAGCCGTACCGGCTCTTGCTGGCCGCTGGTGGCGTAATGCGCGGCGAGCTTTCGCCGCAACCGGCCGACCTGCACCCGCACCACCGGATCGTCACCCGTGCAATAGACGGCCGGATCACGACGAAACACCGCGATGCCAATGGCGTACTCGGTGAGCTGGGTGTTGGAAGATTGCAGGTCATGCTCGACCAGAAAGCGCAACAAACTGCCCATGCGCCGCGATTTGGCAAATAACGGACTGGCCAGCAACGACGCCAGCACCCGCTCCATTTCTTCTCGATCAAGCGGTTCGGGAACCCCGTCCGCACTCGATTCGACCATGCTCTTGATCACCATCGCCTGCCTCCGTGCAGGTTGCCGACAGGAATAGAAATCGTACTCCGTGGGTACACACGCAACGTCAGCCGAGAACAGGCTCGGACGCTGCAACGACGAAGCTTAGCAGCCGTGCCGGAATGAGCAGGCGAATGCAGTGATAGCAACCTGACATCCGACGAACGTTAGCTTTCGGATCGGCCATACACTTAAGCGTTATCACTTTGTGATGAGGAACGGGTTCGCATGAACGACGCGCACCCAAGGTGCGCAAGAAACAGCGCCGAAACGCCAGGCGAAAAAAACCCGCATCACTGCGGGTTTTCTTTACGGCTCAAGCGGATTGCCTCAACCACGACTCAATGGGTTTTTTTCGACCCCGACGGACCGGCATTGGTCAGTCCCTTGGTGTTGTGATCACCCGGTGTAGTCGTCGAGACGGCCCGGGCTTTGCTGATGCCACGGGTGTCTTTCGAACTGGCAATGCCTGAAGTCGCGGTGCCATGACCGTTGTCGTCATTGCGCTCACTGCCATAATGGTTACCGCTCACCCCGTGATTGCGGGTGGCTTTACCGGCATGATCGCTGGCCAGACCCTTGCCATGACCGCTGCTGGCGGAGCTGCCGCCGTGATCGGAACCGCTGCGACCACCGCTGTGACCACCACCATTCCCGCCGCCGTGGCCTCCACCGTTTCCACC
>NZ_RCOB01000076.1:0-24788 GCF_004307665.1 Pseudomonas sp. Sample_16 | reverse complement strand
ACTACCACCCCGACACCGGGCGCTACCTGACACCGGACCCGGTGAAGCTGGCCGGTGGACTCAACCCGTATCGGTATACGCCGAACCCGACGGGGTGGGTGGATCCGTTGGGGTTGAGTGATTGTCCGGGTACTGGTGGATGTAATAGGCCGGCGAATTCGGCGGGGATGGTTAAGGTTGATGAGGGGATGCCAAACACGCCCTCTCCAACCGCCAGGAATCGTTATCTGTATCGTGGAGATTCTCGAGAGTCTTGGGAGATTTTCGAAAGCGGATTTGAACCTTTGGGAATGAGTATGGACATCTACTTACACGCACGAGACAACCGAAACCCTCCGAGTTTTTTTGTCAGTACTTCAACCTCCGAAACTGAGGCCGTAAAATTCGCAACCAGCTATGGCTTTGAAGATGGATTCGTTTATGCAATAAAAAACATTCGAGGAATAGATGTAAATAAAAAACTTGGCTTGCTCTCACCTCATAAGAACGAAAAGGAAATAGCCATGCCAGGTGGAATAGATAGTAAAGATATCCTTGGTGCTACCCCGGTACGTGCCGATGGAAGCTATGAGGGTTATTCCATTCCTAATCCCTACAGGAAGTGGCCATGAAAATAGTTGAAGTAGTTACTAAAAAAAACGGAATTACTCAGAAGGCACTGATCGAATGTGACAGGCAAAATCGGACATTAACCATGACTTTGGAAAACGATTCGAAAAAAACATATGAAGCCCATGATTTGTATGAGTGTCTCGGGCTAATAAGAGCCGACTTTCCAGAAACAAAATTCTTATGTAAAGGAGCCAAGCTCAACGTTCATCCGTCGAGGATGTCTTCACAAATGTCCTCTGGACTAGTAGCGTATGAGCTTCGCTTGGGAGTACCGAGTGAGCCTGCAGACATTGTTAACATTTTCGACTATGAAGAAGCTGACATCACAAATGACATTGAACAACAAAGAAAATTCTATAGAAATTGGCTTGACTCATTGAGGAGATAGAAACATTTAAATCGTAGCGAACACACTATCTTATTGTTGATGAATATCAACTAATGCAAGAAGCCCAGCAAACCGCCGGGCTCTGACACATCCCTCTCTGCATCACACTAACGACCCTTCTTCCCTTCTGTGTCATTCGCTCCATCATTTTCACTACTTGTCTGTCCGTTTCCTGCGCCTTTTTTCGTCTCCGAACTAGTACTACCCCCATCCGCATCCCCCCCATTCCCACTCTCAATCGACCCCGGCGGCAGCGCATTTTCGGGGCCGGCACCCGCGTTCATTTCCGTAGACGGCGGCATTCCGCCCTTGTCGACGGGCGCGTCGTTGCCGGCATACACCGACACAGAACCCAGCGACAACAACCCGGCTACCGTCACCGCAGTCAATGTTGACCTGTTCATGACGAATCTCCTCAGAAAGTTGCTTACCTGATTTCTGGCAGCAGCCACTTTTCAAGGGTGCCACTCAATCGACGAGCGGCTATGTGGTGTAGGAGCATTAACTGGGTTCGCCCGAATTATCCTTGCCGGCAATGTCCGGGTCTTTGGGGATGGCCTCAACATCCGTGCGCTTCACATCTTCGTTGGGAACTTGCTCGATCCCGGCATCCTCGTCGGGTGGGCGCTGGTCACGGCTCAGGGGATCGGTCGGTGAAGGCAGCGGATACTCCGGGGTGTCGTCGATGTCGGAATCTTTCGGGTCAGGGATCATGGTGCACCTCGCAAAGAGCCTGAAATGCAGGCTCTGAACGTTTGAGATATCCACAAGGCACCGGGTTCTATCTGCAAGACAACCGGTCACCGCCGCAGTGGCGCGCAATCAATCCTCTTCCCCGTCTTCATCCTCATCTTCAAACTCGAGGTTTCCGACGTCGCCGGCGTCATCGGAGTCGTTCAGCGGTACGGTCGCATCGTCCATCAGGGAACCAGGGTCTTCGTTGCCGGGGTCGTTGATAAAGGGCAAACCGCTCGGGCCTTTCTCTTCATTGCCTTCGGTTTCGGGAGTCATGGCGAACCTCAATTGTGCAGGGGTGTATGAAGTTCGAGGCGACTGACTGCCAAAACGTTCCTGAGGTATAGCCAGAAATGAAAAACCCGGCGCTTGGCCGGGTTCTTACATTGATAGCCGCTGTATCAATGATTTTTGTGTTTGTTCTTGTGCTTGTTCTTGTGTTTATGTCCGCCGCCAGAATGGGAGCTGTCGTTGCCATCCCCCAGATTGTTACCAACGGCGCCTCCAGCTGCACCGCCCAGGCCTGCGCCGATGGTAGAACCCGTCCTGCCGCCAAGGCTGTTGCCGATTACCGAGCCACTTGCCGAACCAAGACCACCACCAATCGCTGCTTCCGTCCGGCTACCTTTTTCCGCGCCAACCGCACTACCGGCCGCGCCGCCCACACCGGCACCAATGGCGGCCCCGGTGCTGCCACCCATCTGACCACCGACTACGTTGCCCAGTGCACCGCCAAGTCCACCACCTACCGCTGCCGTACCGTCACCGGCCGCCAACGCCGCTTGAGAGAGGAACAATCCAAAAACAATCGCGGGCAACTTCATACGTAGAGCACTCAGGCTTACAACTGCATCGCCTTTGGTTTTCGGGTTCATGGCACGCCTCATTCTTCGGGGGTATGCAAGATTGGAGGGATTACACCGAGAAACGTTCAATAACCAAAAAGCCCGGCATTAGGCCGGGCTCTTTCGAAGCATCATTTGTGATCAGTGACGCTTGTGACCCTTGGCCAGGTTGCTGCCTACGCCGCCGCCCAGAGCGCCACCCAGGCCTGCCCCGATGGTCGAACCGGTCTTGCCGCCCAAGCTGTTGCCGATCACCGAACCACCGGCAGCACCCACGCCACCGCCGATGGCAGCGCTGGTACGGTGGCCTTTCTTAGCCGCTACCGCACTGCCCGCTGCGCCTGCAACACCAGCACCAATGGCTGCACCAGTGCTGCCGCCCATGCTCTGGCCTACGACGTTACCCAGCGCACCGCCCAAACCGCCACCGATGGCGGCAGTGCCGTCACCAGCCATTGCACCTTGAGCAACCAGAAGACCCAGAACCAGAGCAGGCAGTGTGAAACGCATGACAAAAACCTCAAAAATAGGGGTGTAAACGAAAGGGGCGAGATTGAATGCTTTAGAGGAGAAAATGTCCAGACATGCGCGCGCTCAACCTCGTTATTAGCGACGGTTGGACAGCATTTTTCGGAAAGGTTTTATGACAGGCAAAAAAAAGCCCGCTGGGGAACGGGCAGGGTGTTGCTTCTAACGGATGAGTTGAGCCTACGTAGGTCCTTGTGAAAACTTTGTGAAAAAAAACCGGGTTAAAAAAACATTCACACAATGTCACCCGCATAAAAAACCCCGCTCGATGACGGGGTCTGCTCAATGTCCATTATTTCCTGGTCGGCGCCGAAACCCTGGGCAGGAATTTGCCCTTCAGCACCCGACAAGCCCGGGTCTTGATCTTGTCTACCTCGGTCTGGTCCTCACCAAAGCTGGCTACATACTGCGTCTGGCCGCACTGTACATAGTTGTTGATCGGATACTCTGCGCCGTCGTCTTCAATATACGGATCAGCCATCTCTTCACCCCTCTGCTCAAAAGCGGGATCGACACCGGCAAGCCCAATTGCCTGAAAAAATATCGATCACCAAGGATTTTGAGACTAGCCGGTCATTACTGGACTTGCCGTTCAGATCGTATCGCGCCCGACGAGTGGCCAAATGCCAATCACCGAAGCTTGACCGCCGTACCCGTGACAAAAACCACCACCATCCCCCCCTTCCCGGCCGGCATGCTGATTTCATAATCGAGCCCCACCACCGCATCCGCCTGCAGCGCCCGCGCCCGCTCCTTGATCTCTTCAGTGGCCTGGATGCGCGCTTCTTTCAATGCGCGCTCCAGCGTCTGCGAGCGCCCACCAAAGATATCCCGCATCCCGGCAAACATATCGCGAATCACGTTGACGCCCTGCACCGACTCGGCACTGACGATATCGAGGTAAGCAGTGATTTGCCGACCTTCGATGGAATGGGTGGTAGTGGTGATCATTGGGGTTCCTGTTTATTCAAATATTGAAGCGCATGCACGCTGCGCGACATGAATGCTGCGTCGCCAACTCTGATCGGGGAGCGTATGACAGACGTGGAATCAGAGGAGCTTGACCAACACCGCAGTGACCGTCGCCACTGTGCCAATCAGCCCTGTAGCGACCGCAACCGGGTACCAGAAAGTTTCTCGGGTCATCTTGCCAGCCTCAGCGTTCAACTTGCGCTGCTGCGCCATCAGCTTGACGATCTCCACATGAATCTTTTCCAGCTCTGCCTGCTTCATGGTGAGTTCCTGCATCACGTGCGCGTATCCGTCCTGATGAAGGGGCAATCCAGGTTGCGCTGCCCTTTGATTCATCTTGTACCCTAACGAAGGCACAAAACGAATCCCCTGCGGGAATGCCTTTATCAAGAGCTGAATCTATCCAGGCGTCTGAATGCACGGATTTCCAACGCACCGTCCTACACGTCGATCCAACGTCCTACATCAAATTCAGAAGCACCTTCGTTTCTACTTTGGAAAATCAACCCCAGAAACAACAAAACCCCTGGTTTCTTTCGAAACCAGGGGTTTTGTTTACATCGAATTTGGCGGTGAAGGAGAGATTCGAACTCTCGATACAGTTTCCTGTATACACACTTTCCAGGCGTGCTCCTTAAGCCACTCGGACACTTCACCGTATCTCTTCAAACATGTTCTGTCTGTCGAGGCGCGCTAATGTAGTCGAAAGCATTTCTGATGGCAAACATTTTTTTCAGAATTTTCATGCGGTTAACGCAGTTGCCCGATTGCGATCGCTCAAAGACATGGCAAACCGGCCAATCTCCGGCTTCGCGCCCACCTCTATATAGAGGGCAATGCGCGGCAGGTGCGGCGGGCTACGCTTGCCGGGCGGGTAAAGGGTGACTGGTGGGTCAGTCACGGTGCTTTACCTGGCCGGTGGCGGTGAGTAACGTCTGCCCTACTTTACTGAAAGGAATAGCGTCATGAGTGAGTTGATTTCCTACCATCTCGAAGACGGTATCGCGACCCTGACCTTGAGCAATGGCAAGGTCAATGCCATCTCCCCGGACGTGATTGCCGCCTTCAACGCTGCGCTGGATCAGGCGGTGACTGATCGCGCGGTGGTGATCATTACCGGGCAGCCAGGGATTTTGTCCGGTGGCTATGACTTGAAGGTGATGACGTCCGGCCCTAAAGAAGCCGTGGCATTGGTGACGTCCGGCTCGACGCTGGCCCGCCGCCTGTTGTCGCATCCGTTCCCGGTAATCGTGGCCTGCCCTGGGCATGCCGTGGCCAAAGGTGCGTTCCTGCTGTTGTCCGCCGATTATCGCATCGGTGTCGAAGGCCCGTTCAGCATCGGTCTGAACGAAGTGCAGATCGGCATGACCATGCACCATGCCGGCATCGAGATTGCTCGCGATCGCCTGAGCAAAGCGGCACTGCAACGTTCGGTGGTCAACGGTGAAATGTTCAATCCGCAAACCGCTGTGGATGCCGGGTTCCTCGACGTGGTGGTAGCAGCCGAAGAGCTCCAAGGCGTTGCGCTGGCGGCGGCTCGTCAGTTGAAGAAGATCAACATGACGGCCCACAAGAACACCAAGTTGAAGGTTCGCAAATCGTTGCTGGAGGCTCTGGACAACGCCATCATCCAGGACCAGGAGCATTTGGGTTAAGCCCGGCTCCGCGTCAGCGAAAAGCCCGACCGTCGTGTAGGGCTTTTTCATTCAGGCATCTACGAAAAGCAGGTAACCGCTCTAGAACACGTCTTACCCAAGATTCAGAAACATGTGCTCAAACATCGGCCATCTTCCGACTCTATAGCCGCAATTGCCGAAAACAGTGCACATCCGTACACTGCGCCACCTTTTGTCCCGGTGGGGCCTGAAAATGCTGTTTGTTTTACGTATGTCATTGATGGGCCTGCACTTTGTTGTAGCGGGTGTGCTGGGCGTCATTCTCGGCCTGTGTCGTCCGTTCAATCCGGACAACAGCCGCCTGTGCGCACGCCTTTATGCGTGGCCGGCAATGTGTATTTTGCGTTTGCGGGTGAAGGCCGAAGTCGGGCCGCTGATGGATAAACCCGACAGTTGCGTGATCATTGCCAACCACCAGTCCAACTACGACCTGTTCGTTTTCGGCAACGTAGTCCCCCGCCGCACCGTGTGCATCGGCAAGAAGAGTCTGAAGTGGGTCCCGTTGTTCGGTCAGTTGTTCTGGCTGGCCGGTAACGTTTTGATCGACCGTGGCAATGCGCAGAAGGCCCGCCAGTCGATGTTGACCACCACCCACACCCTGCAAAACGAAGACACCTCGATCTGGGTGTTCCCGGAAGGCACGCGCAATCTGGGCGAAGCGTTGCTGCCGTTCAAGAAAGGCGCGTTCCAGATGGCCATTGCCGCGGGAGTGCCGATCGTGCCGGTGTGTGTCAGTAGCTACGTCAAGCACATGCGATTGAACCGCTGGCGCAGTGGGAAAATTCTGATCCGTTCGTTGCCAGCGATTCCCACCGCAGGCTTAAGCCTTGATGACATGCCGATGCTGATGGCCCAGTGTCGTGAACAGATGCGCGAATGCATCGATTCGATGGACCGGCAACTGCAATCGGCCTGAAAAGAAACCCGCCCTGTGCGGGTTTTCTTTTGCCGGTGAACTGTGCAGATTTCACTGACTCTCAAGCAGCAGACAAGGCTAAGCTGAACATGCCTGCCACGGCCATTTGCCAATTGAAGCTGCCAAGAAGAAGTGAACCAAGACCATGGGTAGAGTTGTTGCTGCTGCGGTTTATAGCGCGGGTAAAAAGGTCACCAATATTACCCTCGACGAAGGCGCGGCCTGGGCTGCAAAGCCTGGTCACTTTGTCTGGATCGGCCTTGAAGAGCCGAACGAAGAGGAACTGTACAACCTGCAACGCCAGTTCAACCTGCACGAACTGGCCATCGAAGACGCCCTGGAAAAACACAGTCGCCCGAAACTGGAAACGTTCGGCGATGCGCTCTTCATCGTCACGTACTCTCCGATTATGGAAGACGGCAAACTCAAGTTCATCGAGACCCACATTTTTGCCGGCAATGGTTACATCATCACTGCGCGTAACGGTCATTCGGCGTCCTACGCCTACGTCCGACAGCGTTGTGAAGCGCGCCCGCTGTTACTGGAGCACGGGGAAGATTTCGTCCTCTACGCCATCCTCGATTTCGTGATTGAAAACTACCAGCCGATGGGCGAAGCGATTCACGCCAGGATCGATGAGCTGGAACGCAACGTCATGTGTGGCTCGTTGAATGAACGTGACATCCAGAATCTTCACAGCCTGCGCCGCGATGTGCTGCGCCTGCGCCGTTATGCGGCGCCCATGGTGGAGATCGGCGAGGAACTGCAAAAACTGAACTTTCCCTTTATCGACAAGAACATGCGCCCGTATTTCCGCGATGTGCAGATTCATGTAACCCGGCAGTTGGAAGACCTGACGACCCTGGCGGATATCGCCAGCCAGACCATCGAAGTTGGGGTGCTGCTGGAGGCGTCGCGCCAAAGTGTGGTGCAGCGCAAATTCGCTGCATGGGCGGCGATCCTGGCGTTCCCGACCGCGGTGGCGGGGATCTACGGGATGAACTTTCAGAACATGCCCGAACTGACCTGGCATTACGGTTACTTCGGTGTGCTGGGGTTTATTGCGGTGGGTTGCGTGGGTTTATGGACGAGTTTCAAGAAGTCGGGTTGGCTTTGAATTCTCGGCGAATGCTTCGCACTCGGTCGCAAGCAAGCCTCGCTCGCACAGGTATTGCAATAGTCCTGCGCAAGCGAGGAATTAACTGATTAAACGGTTTCTGGCTTGTGCGCCACAAAACGCATCATCCACTCGGCTACCGTGGTGCCGTGGTGCTCGCTGTCCAGGCTCGCGATGCCTTTCGAATACACCTGCTCGCCCAGCGCTTGCTGACGGATCTCCAGCAAGGCGCGGGAATAGTCGTGAATGAATTCTGGATGGCCCTGGAAGCACAGCACCTGATCGTTGATGTGGTACGCGGCAAACGGGCAGAAATCGCTGGATGCAATCACCGTGGCGTTTTCCGGCAAGGAGGTGACCTGGTCCTGATGGCTGATCAACAGGGTCAACTCTTCACGCACCGGGTTCAGCCACGGCGCCTTGGCGGCGAGTTTGTATTTGTGCGTGCCGACGCCCCAGCCCTGGCTCGCGCGTTCGCTCTTGCCGCCGAGCAACAAGGCCAGCAACTGGTGGCCGAAACATACGCCCAACAGTTTGTCGCCGCGCTTGTAGCGGGTCAGCAGATAGTCCTTGAGGGTTTGAATCCATGGGTCGGTGCCGAAGGAATCGGCCTTGCTGCCGGTGACCAGGTAAGCGTCGAAAGTCAGGTCATCGCTCGGGTATTCACCCTGCACCACGTTGTAGATCGTGAAATCGGCGGCAATCGGTTGCTGCGAAAACAGGCGCTTGAACATCTGCCCGTAGCCCTGATACTGGTCGACCAATTCCGGACGCAGGTTGTCGGTTTCCAGAATGCAGATGCGTAACGACATAAAAAATACCTGACACGTGATGGGAATAATGCACACCCCAGAGCCTGCCTTGAAACACGGTATCAAGGCAAGCCCTTCGGTGCGTCACCTGTCCCTTAGAACGCCTCCCCTTTGGCAGCCTTTTCCAGCAGTAGCGCCGGTGGTGCGAAGCGCTGGCCGTATTGCCCGGCCAGGTATTGGGCACGCGCGACGAAATCGTTGATCCCGTACTGGTTGATAAACTGCAGCGCACCACCGGTCCAGGGGGCAAAACCGATACCGAAGATCGATCCAACGTTGGCATCGGCCGTCGAGGTCAGCACACCTTCCTCCACGCAGCGTACGGTTTCGATGGCTTGAACGAACAGCAGGCGATCGCGTACGTCCTTCGGTGAAATCTGTCCCTCGGCCTTCTCGAAACGGGTTCTCAATTCCGGCCAAAGATGTTTTTGGCCACCGGCTGGATACTCGTAAAAACCGCCCCCGGCGGCCTTGCCCGGCCGCTTGTATTCGTTGAGCAACAAGTCAATCACGGCGAACGCCGGGTGCTCGATCAGCGGTTTCCCTTCTGCCTGAAGGTCTTTGGCGGTTTGCTGGCGGATATGGTTCATCAAGCTGAGTGAAACTTCGTCAGAGATCGCCAGAGGACCGACAGGCATGCCGGCCTTGCGCGCTTCGGTCTCGATCATCGGCGCGCTGACGCCTTCGCCGAGCATGGCGATGCCTTCGTTGGTAAAGGTGCCGAACACCCGCGAAGTGAAGAAACCACGACTGTCGTTGACCACAATCGGGGTCTTTTTGATTTGCAGGACGAAATCGAAGCCGCGCGCCAGTGTTTCGTCGCTGGTGTTGGCGCCCTTGATGATTTCCACCAAGGGCATTTTTTCCACGGGACTGAAGAAATGCAGACCGATGAACTTGCTCTGGTCCGGCACCGCGGTGGCGAGACCACTGATCGGCAGGGTCGAGGTATTGGAGGCGATCACCGCGTCCGTGCCGACGACTTTCTGCGCCGCCAACGAGACCTTGGCTTTCAACTCTCGATCTTCAAACACCGCTTCGATGATCAGGTCGCAGCCCGCCAGGTCGGCATCGTTTTCCGTGGGATGAATGCGCGCCAGCACAGTTTCACGTTGCTCGACGCTCATCTGCCCGCGCGCCACTTTTTTGTCCAGCAGCGCGGCCGAGTGCGCCTTGCCCTTCTCGGCAGCCGCAAGGTTGAGATCCTTGAGCACCACGTCGATACCCGCCGATGCACTGACAAACGCGATACCCGCGCCCATCATGCCCGCACCCAGCACACCGACCTTTCGGGTGGCATAAGGCGCAAAACCTTGAGGCCGGGAACCGCCGGCATTGATTTCGTTAAGTTGGAACCAGAAAGTGCCGATCAGGTTTTTCGACACTTGGCCGGTGGTCAGTTCGGTGAAATAACGGGTTTCGATCAGGTGCGCGGTATCGAAATCCACCTGTGCACCCTCGACTGCCGCACAGAGGATTTTTTCGGGAGCGGGCATGGTGCCCTGGGTTTTGCTGCGCAGGATCGACGGAGCAATCGCCAGCATCTGCGCGACCTTGGGGTTGGACGGCGTGCCACCGGGAATCTGATAGCCCTTCACATCCCAACGTTGCACCGCGCCGGGATTGGCAAGAATCCACGCCCGCGCCTTGGCCAGCAGTTCGTTGTGGTCCGCTGCCAGTTCATCGATCAATCCCGCCAGCAACGCCTGCTGTGGCCGGACTTTTTTACCTTCGAGCAAGTACGGCAAGGCTTTTTCCAGGCCGAGCATGCGCACCATGCGCACCACCCCGCCACCGCCCGGCAACAGGCCCAGGGTCACTTCCGGCAGGCCGAGCTGCACCGACGGATCGTCCAGCGCTACCCGGTGATGGCAGGCCAGGCAGATTTCCCAGCCACCGCCGAGTGCCGCGCCGTTGATGGCGGCGACCACCGGTTTACCGAGGGTCTCCAGGGTGCGCAGCTGGCCTTTGAGGGTCAGCACCATGTCGTAAAAGGCTTTGGCTTCGGGTTTGCCGACCTTGATCAGCTCATTGAGGTCGCCGCCGGCGAAGAAGGTTTTTTTCGCCGACGTGATGATCACGCCAGCGATGTTGTCCTTGTCGCTGACCAGGCGGGCGACGCAGTCTGCCATGGCTTCGCGGTACACCGCGTTCATGGTGTTGGCGCTCTGGCCCGGCATGTCGATGGTCAGGACGACGATCTGGTCCTGGCCCTTTTCGTAACGAATGGCTTGGCTCATAAACAGGTTCCTTGAAGGCGAGGCTCAGAGGCGTTCGATGATGGTGGCAATGCCCATACCGCCGCCGACACACAGGGTCGCGAGGCCATAACGCTGACGCCGCACCTCCAGTTCATCGAGCAAGGTGCCGAGGATCGCGCAACCGGTAGCGCCCAGCGGATGGCCCATGGCGATGGAGCCGCCGTTGACGTTGACCTTTTGCGGGTCGACGGCCATGTCCTTGATGAACTTCAACACCACGGAGGCAAAAGCCTCGTTGACCTCGAACAGGTCGATGTCTTCTACCCGCAACCCGGCCTTGGCCAACGCCTTGCGCGTCGCTGGCGCGGGGCCGGTGAGCATGATGGTCGGGTCAGTGCTGGTGACCGCCGTGGCGACGATCCGCGCCCGGGGTTGCAAGCCGAGCGCCCGGCCCTTGGCTTCGGAACCGATCAACATCAATGCCGCACCATCGACAATTCCCGAACTGTTGCCCGGGGTGTGGACATGGTTGATCCGCTCCACATGGCTGTAGACCCGCAGCGCCGTGGCGTCGAAGCCCATCTGCCCGATCATTTCGAAGCTCGGCTTGAGCTTGGCCAGCCCTTCCAGGGTCGATTCGGCACGGATGAATTCATCATGATCAAGCAGGATGATGCCGTTCTGATCCTGCACCGGCACCAGCGATTTGTTGAACGAGCCATCGGACCGCGCTCGCGCGGCTTTCTGTTGCGAGTGCAGTGCGTAGGCATCGACGTCCTCACGACTGAACCCTTCCAGGGTGGCAATCAGGTCGGCGCCCACGCCTTGCGGTGTGAAATGGCTGTGCAGGTTGGTGGCAGGGTCCAATGCCCATGCCCCACCGTCGCTGCCCATCGGCACTCGCGACATCGACTCGACGCCGCCAACGACCACCAGGTCTTCAAACCCGGAGCGCACTTTCATCGCCCCCAGGTTCACCGCCTCCAGTCCGGACGCGCAGAATCGATTGATCTGCACACCGGCTACGCTGACGTCCCAATCCGCCACTTGCGCGGCGGTTTTGGCGATATCGGAGCCTTGATCGCCGATCGGCGTCACGCAGCCAAGGACCACGTCATCGACCTGACTGGTATCCAGGGCCGTTCGCTGTTGCAGCGCCGTGAGCAATCCTGCGACCAGGTTCACCGGTTTCACGCTGTGCAGGGCGCCGTCGGCCTTGCCTTTACCACGGGGCGTGCGTAATGCGTCGAAAATCAAAGCTTGGGTCATGACGTCCTCGAAGCGCGATGCAGATGGGGAAAACACAGCTGCCACTCTTGGCCCAGGGCGCGATGGTTTCAATGACCGCAACGCTCACAGAAGTTGACGGTCACGCTCAGACGGACGGTCATCCCTGGCTCGGTGAACCGGTGCAGGACGCGCAGGTGTCTAGCAAAAGGCCGCCCAAGAAGCTGGCAATAGGCCTCATGCCGTTTTGATAGCGATTTTCGAGAACACCATACTAAATGGATCTAAACCAAGTGTGACGCGGGCTCTAAGGTGAAGGTGTACGAAGTTGTCGTCGGGTTTTGCCGAGGCGCTCGTGCTACAGGAAGTGCATCGCGCTGCCGTCATGGAGATATGCAGGCAGGCATCAGGAAATAACAATAAAGGCGGTCAAGCCATGTTCAAACAATCGAAAGTTCGTCAAGCCGGGCTCATTCTTTTCGCCACCACGCTGTTGTTAATCGTGCCGAACCTGACGAAGGTGATCGGCTGAATCAAGCGCCAGAGTTAATTATCGCCACATAAAAATGTGACTGGCTCGCTACCCGGGCCAGCGTGGCTGTGCCAACCTTTGGGGCACTTCCACGACATGGACGGCGATCCTTTGAAAACGCTCATTCTGTTCGGGGCTTTGCTGCTCAGCACGCCCTCGTATGCCGCACAGCTCAACCTGGAGCTGGGCGCGGTTGGCCGCACCTGGCAAACCGAGGAGTTGCTCAAGCATCCTCAAGTCCAGACCATCACCATTGCCAATGACGTTTCCTACAAACGCGACATGATCTATCGCGCCGTGCCCTTGGCCGCCTTGTTGACCGGTATCAAGCCTGACGATCACCTGCAAGCCGTGGCGCTTGACGGTTTTGCCGCTGAACTGGCGGCTGCGCCCCTGCTCAACAGCGAGGGGGCTCGCGCCTGGCTGGCAATTGAAGACCCCGCCAAACCCTGGCCGCCACTTTCCGAAGGCAAGCACAGCGCCGGGCCGTTTTATCTGGTCTGGACCGATCCGCGGGCGGGCAATATCAGCCCGGAACAGTGGCCGTTCGAAGTCGCCAGCATCAAGCGCCTGGCCCCGGTGGCCGAGCGCTTCCCTGCCCTGCTGCCGGACCCTGCGTTAAGGGCCGACGATCCGGTCAACAAGGGTTTTGCGTTGTTCCAGAAAAACTGCCTGGCCTGCCATCGGTTGAACGGTGCCGGGGATGCGCAGTTCGGACCGGACCTGAACATTCCGTACAACCCCACCGAATATTTCGGCGCTGACTTCCTCAAGCGCTACATCCGCGATCCGCAGAGCTTGCGCCAGTGGCCGCAGGCAAAAATGCCGGGGTTTTCGGCCGAGGTTTTGCCGGATGAGGATCTGCAGATGTTGGTGGGGTATTTGAAGCATATGACAGGGCGTAAGGTTAAGCCCTGACATGCATTTCTGTGGAAGCCAGCCTGCAGGCGATCGCCGCGGGCAAGCCCCACAGTGATTTGTGGTGCCACAGATTTCGCGACCGACTTCACACCCTGTGGGAGCTGGCTTGCCAGCGATGGCGAACTGCCGGTTACTGAAATAGTGTCTGAACCACCGCAATCGCGGGCAAGCCCGCTCCCACAGGGTTCTGCGGTGTCCTGGCTTACTGTTGTTGCACGGAAATCACTGGCGCAGGCGTTGGGGTAACCAGGACCTTGGCATGCATCTGCTCACACCCGCCGCCCCGACGCATGCCGCGAACCGGGCAGGCATCCAGGTAATCAAGGCCCACCGCCAGTTTCAGGTGACGTTCGGGGCGCGCCAGTTGGTTGGTCACGTCGAAGCTGTACCAGGCGTCATCGAGCCAGGCTTCAGCCCAGGCGTGACTGGCCAGGTGCTCGCTGTTTTCGCTGTACAGATAACCCGACACATACCGCGCCGGAATGCCCAGGCTGCGGGCGCAGGCAAGGAATGCGTGAGTGTGGTCCTGGCACACGCCTGAACGCCCGGCGAAGGCTTGTGCGGCGCTGGTGTCCACTTCGGTAGCGCCCGGCGTGTAGGTCATGTGCTGGTTCAGGCCATGCATCAAGTCGATCAGTGCCGTACGGTCCCGACGTTGCTTGCACTCTTTTTCGGCAAACGCACGCATTGCCGCGTCAGCCTCGGTCAAGCGGGTAAAGCGCAGGAACGGCAGCGCCGACTGGCTCTCGTGCTCGGCTTCGCGCAGTTCGTCGATGTCGACCTGGCCCCGGGCGCCGATAATGATCGCCTCATGGGGTTCGTCCATGGTCAGTACGTGCAGGATGTTGCCGAACGGATCGAGTTGCGCACGCACCGGGCGCGGCAGGTCGAGCTGCCAACTGAGCACGTGCTGGCGCTCGCTGTCGTGGGGTGTCAGTCGCAGGTACTGGATGCTCGCCCGCACCTGATCTTCGTAGTGATAGGTGGTCTCGTGGCTTATGGAAAGTCTCATGCAGCCTCCAGGTAGGAACTGTGAATCGCGTTGCCCAACTGGCGCACCAGCGGGATGAACTCGGTCAGCCAGGCGTGCAGGCCTTCGTCGAGAATTTCGGTGATGCCGGTGTAACGAAGCCTCGCGTCGATTTCCGCCGCCAGACGTTGCGCGGGCCGGCCGTTAGCCCCTGGTAGCTGGGCGAGAATCTGGTCGATCTCCTCGGTGCAGGCACGCAGGGAGCGTGGGACATCCGCCCGCAATAACAGTAATTCGGCGACATGCCGCGCACCGGGAGCGTCACGGTAGATTTCGGTGTAGGCCTCGAAGGACGACAGTGCCCGCAGCAGCGCACTCCACTGGTAATAGGCGTGAGCCGTGCCGTCGCTGACCGCTTCGGCCTGATCGCCGGCCATT
The DNA here is from genome assembly GCF_004307665.1 of Pseudomonas sp. Sample_16. NCBI lineage: Bacteria > Pseudomonadati > Pseudomonadota > Gammaproteobacteria > Pseudomonadales > Pseudomonadaceae > Pseudomonas > Pseudomonas sp. Sample_16. The sequence goes on along the minus strand of NZ_RCOB01000076.1, from coordinate 9,898 downwards.
TCGTAACGGGCGTCGAGCAGGCGCAACGTGTTGTCGGCCCTTTCGATAAAGGTGCCCAAGCGAATGAAGCGAAAGGCGTCGTTACGCATGATGGTGCCGTAGGACGCACCTCGGAACAGGTGGGAACGCTCCTTGATCCACTCGCAGAAACGGCTCATGCCGTAGCGGCTGAGGCCTTGTTCGGCGATCCCGCGAATTTCCAGCCAGGTGGCGTTGATGTTTTCCCACATGTCGGCGGTGATTCGCCCACGCACCGCATGGGCACTGGCCCGTGCGGCGCCGAGACAACTGTAAATGCTGGCCGGGTTGGCTGCGTCCAGGGCGAAGAAATGCAGCAACCGCTCGGCGTGCAATTCGCCGTGGCGTTCGAGGTAATCGTCCAGCGTGCCGGTAATCAGCAGCGGCATGGCCAGTTCGTGCAAACCGTTGCCACGGCCATCCTGTGGCATCAGTGACAACGAATAACTGATGTCGAGCATCCGCGCGAGGTTTTCCGCGCGCTCCAGGTAACGCGACATCCAATACAAATCCGAGGCAGTTCTACTTAACATGACAGGCTTCCTTCAATCCTCGACCACCCAGGTGTCCTTGGTTCCGCCACCCTGGGAGGAATTCACCACCAGGGAGCCTTCGCGCAGGGCGACACGGGTCAAACCGCCGGGCACGACCCGGGTTTCACGGCCTGACAATACAAACGGACGCAAATCGATATGGCGCGGTGCGATACCGTTTTCGACAAAGGTCGGACAGGTCGACAGCGACAGCGTCGGTTGCGCGATATACGCGTGGGGCTTGGCGATGATGCGCGCGCGGAAGGCTTCGATTTCCGCAGCCGTCGCCGCCGGCCCCACCAGCATTCCGTAACCGCCGGAGCCTTGGGTTTCCTTGACCACCAGTTCTGGAAGATTGGCCAGCACGTGGGAAAGTTCAGAAGGATTACGGCACTGCCACGTAGGAACGTTCTTGAGGATCGGCTCTTCATCCAGATAGAAACGGATCATGTCGGTGACAAACGGATACACCGATTTGTCGTCCGCCACCCCCGTGCCGATGGCGTTGGCCAACACGACGTTGCCGGAACGGTAAGACGACAGCAGCCCCGGCACACCGAGCATCGAATCCGGGTTGAACGCCAGCGGATCGAGGAACGCATCGTCCAGACGACGGTAGATCACGTCGACGGCTTTGGGGCCGTCGGTGGTGCGCATGTAGACCTTGTCGTCGCGCACGAACAAGTCCGCGCCCTCCACCAGCTCAACGCCCATTTCCCGTGCCAGGAACGCATGTTCAAAGAATGCGCTGTTGAAGCGCCCCGGCGTCAGGACGACCACGCTCGGGTTGTCGATCGGGCTGGAGCTTTTCAGGGTGTCGAGCAACAGGTTCGGGTAGTGGTCGATGGGGGCGATGCGTTGTGCCGCGAACAGTTCGGGGAACAGACGCATCATCATCTTGCGGTCTTCAAGCATGTAGCTGACGCCGCTCGGTGTCCGCAGGTTGTCCTCAAGCACGTAGTACGTGCCGTCACCGTCGCGCACCAGATCGACACCGGAAATGTGCGAATAGATATCGCGATGCAAATCCAGCCCCTGCATCGCCAACTGGTATTGCTCGTTGGCCAGCACCTGTTCGGCTGGAATGATCCCGGCCTTGATGATGCGTTGCTCGTGGTAGAGATCGGCGAGGAACATGTTCAACGCCTTGACCCGCTGAATGCAGCCGCGCTCGACAACGCGCCACTCACTGGCAGGGATGCTGCGGGGGATGGTGTCGAAGGGAATCAGGCGCTCTGTCCCCTGCTCATCACCGTAGAGCGTGAAAGTAATCCCGGCGCGATGAAATAACAGATCGGCCTCGCGTCGCCGTTGCGCCAAAAGCTCGTCAGGCGTTTCGGCCAGCCAACGGGCAAACTCCCGATAATGCGGACGGACCTGGCCGCCGGCATCGTACATCTCATCAAAATAGGTGCGGATCATGCCGTACTCCTTGTCACCCGGACATGCAGGCCTTCGCAAGGCCCGTGCCATCGGCATAAACGCTTTGATTTCAATCGGTTGGATTATCAACGCGGATTCGCCGCACCAATCCTGTGCGGCAAACGCCCCAACCTGATCGCCCCCGCTTCATTGCAAGGCGCTGTTGTCGCCTATCACCAGCATAGTCAGAGTTGATTTCACTGCCCGGTTAACGCTGGGGATAATCCGCTCATTCGCTGAAAAGCTGACTCAACTTCCCTTTAGCCGCCCTTTTTGGGCGGTTTTTTTTGCCTGTTCGAAATGTTGTGAATCAAATACGCGATCAAAAACGAAAACGGCCAACCCAAAGGTCAGCCGTTATTGATGCTTGTTACTGTTCATAAGGTTATGCGAGTCGCCCTCGTACCTCCTGCTTGACACCCCAGCCCTCAATGATGCCGCCCAAGGGCTCGACCACCGCTTCGAAACCCTGTTCGAAATCGCCGATGTCATCGTAGGTGGCGTACATCACTTTGCTCAGTTCGAGCGCCCATGCGCCATCGTCGCGCACACTGATCTGCGCATTCAGGCATTCACCATGATGGAACTGTCGTGCCGCCCTGCGTGCCCGCTCCTCGTCCGGGAAAATGGCGTAGAACTCGATGGGGTGGAACCGTGAAAAATCAAAACCGCCTTCTTTCATGCGGCGCAACACGCTGCTGCTGATGTCTTCTTGATAGGCTGTGCTCATGAAACGTCCTCCTGAAACTGATGGATAGACTTTCCGTACTCCCTGACGCGCGCAACCCGATGGTGCGAACGCTTCGGCAACCGATGTGCCGACGGGAAACAAGCATGGAGCTGACAAGACCAGACCTTAGCGATCCATTCGCTGATCTCGCTTGCAGATTAGCCCCAAGATAGAGCCGCTGCCAAGGCCTGGTTGCGAATGTGACAGGAAGTGTTCAGTTTGGCGTGATGCCGAGGATTTGAATGCTGTTCTGGGTTTTCAGGCTTTTGACGCCCGCATCGGCGGTTCGCCCTTCCAGATCGTTCAGATCCAGTTCAGCGGCGACGGGAAGGAGTCGTTCCTTGATGAGTTTGGCGGCCTGCTCATGGCTTGGGCATTCCTCGCACTCGAAGACTTCGTCGATTGTTTCACCATGATCATCCACGAAAGTGACTTTCCACTTGGACATCGGAGCCTCCTCGATCAAACCCGCAAATGGGCTTACACCTATCTCGACCTGGGTAGCTGGCTAATCGTTCCGCTGGATCAATTACAGTTCAAGACGCAGAAGCGCGCCTGCTCGCGAAAGTGGTTTTTCAGACAGCCATTGAGCGCTGATAGTCCGCTATCGCGAGCGGGTTCGTTCCGACAAGGTTGGCACGTCTGCCTGAGATCAGGTCAGATCCGTACATTCCCCCGCGGCCCGGCAATCGCCCAGATGATCAGGCCCAAAACCGGCAGCAACAGGATCAACAGCACCCAGAGGACTTTCGCCCCCGTTCCGGCGCCACTTTTCAGCACGTTGATGATTGCCCAGATATCCAGGGCAAGAATGATCAGGCCAACCAGACTGTTGAAGGTGGAACCCATAGTGACGCTCCCGAAGAGTGATCTGCCCCCTTAGGATAGCCGGCCATGGCCAGGGTTCCCTTTTATTGAAAGCCTTACCGCCTCAGACGTGGATGGCGACTTTCAACGCTTCGAGGGATGGCGCCGCCGCAATGCCGACTTCGGCGCACAGCTCCAGCACCCGCGGCAGGTCATTGCCGTAGACCAGCACGACCTGCAACTCGTCATCGAGCAATTGGCTGAAGTTCATCAGTGTGTAACCGCCGTTTTCCTTGTTCAGGCTGCTCATCTGCACCTGGATGCGATTGAGCGCAGTCAGCGCTTCGGTCTTGGCCAACTGCTTGGGCTTGAGGTTGAAATCGACCCCCGGACCGAACGAAGCGACTATCTGTGCGAACAGATCCATGTAGGTGTCGGCCTGGAACAGCACGGTTTCGGGCAGGCTGCCGACAACCACCCATTCACCCAACGGGATCGGGAAGGTGTCGTCGTAGTTGATGTCCGGGTTGGCCGTCAGAAAACCTTGAGGATCCGCGTAAGCCTGGGCCGCTTCGTCAGCGACTTTGTGGATTTCGTCATCACCCATGCACCCGGAGCTGATTTTGCTGATGAGTTCGACGAGTGCGGCTTTCATGGGGTAAATCCTGTAGCGAGGGAATTTTGAGGGCGCGAAGGATACCGCAGGTTAACCCCAAAAAACGAAAAGATCGCAGCCTACGGCAGCACCCTTCAAGGTACACGCATTCCCTGTCAGAGCCGCCGAAGGCTGCGATCTTTTTGAGGCAATCAGCCCAGCAGTTTTTCCAGCTGCGCGATGGTATCGGTAGCGCCCATTGTCCTGGCGGCATCCAACGCGGTAATGCCATTGGCATCCTTGGCTTTGGCGTCAGCACCTTTGCTGATCAGGTAATCGACGACTTCGACGCGGTTGAACATCGCAGCCATCATCAGCGCCGTCCGGCCGTCGAATGACGAACCTTCCACCTGCGCGCCGCCTTCAACCAACGCCTTGATCACCGCCAGGTCACCCTTGAACGCGGCGCCGGCAATCGGGCTCTGGCCGTTGTCATTGCGGATTTCCGGATCGGCCTTGTGTTCCAGCAACACTTTCACCGTGTCCACATGGCCGTGATACGCGGCCAGCATCAGTAATGTGTCGCCCTTGTGGTTGCGCAGGTTGGGCGGCAGGCCCTTGCTCAGCAGCGCAGCCATCATGGCCGCATCGCCCTCGCGCGCTTTGTTGAATACCTGTTCGGCAAACTCGGCAGCTTCTTCGGGGGTCATCTGGCGGCTTTTGTCGGACATCGGGCACTCCATTGTGTCATTCGTAAAAGCCGACAGTTTCCCGAGCAGCCCCGACACTGTCACTTCTTTTTTCTGATGCGCACCTATAGCCACATTCAATGGCGCCGTTTTCAATAACGGTGTTTGCCAGCCTGAATGTCCGACAGCACTTGCCCGGTGACCTGCACGTAAGTGTCGGTACCAGGCAGCCAGGCGTAGATCGGGTCATCGCCGGTTTTGCCCGGATCGAAGGCTTCGTCCTTGAGCCGGGTCTTCTGGTACTTGAACGTCCCGGTGGTCTCCATTTTGACTTTCACCCGCAAGAACAACGGCACCGCATAGCTCGGCATCTGCTGACGGGCAAAGGCCAGCAGTTCGCTGAAATCCAGCGTCGCCAAAGATTCCGCTGGCGTAATGGCTGCCATGCCGGCGCGACCGTTGGTGTTGCGGATTTCCACGCCATAAGCCACCGCTTCGGAAATATGCGGGTACTGCAGGAGGATGTTCTCGACCTCGGTAGTGGAGACGTTCTCGCCCTTCCAGCGATAAGTGTCGCCCAACCGATCGACAAACTGGGCATGCCCAAAGCCAATGTTGCGCAGAAGGTCACCGGTGTTGAAGTATCGGTCGCCTTTCTCGAAGACATCGCAGAGGACGACTTTCTCGGTTTTCTGCGGATCGGTGTAACCGTCCAGCGGCGCCTTGTCGTCGATTTTGGCCAACAACAAGCCTTGCTCGCCTTTACCGACCTTGCGCATGAAACCATTGGCGCCACGGATTGGCGCCCCGCTGTCGTGGTCATACGCCGCCAACTCCCACGCCATCAGGGAAAAACCCACGGTGTTGTCGAAATTCAGAATGTTGGTGAAACCGATATTACCGTCGCTGGCGGCATACAGCTCGCAAATGTGATCCACCGCAAAACGACTCTTGAAGTCGGCCCATGCACCGGGGCGCAGGCCATTGCCGATCATTTTCCTGACCCCGTGTTTGCCATCGTCGGCACTGGGCGGTTGATCGACCAGGTAACGGCACAATTCGCCCACGTAACCGATGGTCGTCGCCCGGTACTTGTGCACATCGCTCCAGAACTGGCTGGCACTGAACTTGCGGCGGATGGCGAATCCCGAGGCGCCGCTGACTGCAGAGCCCCAACACACACATAATCCGGTGGCGTGATACAGCGGCAAGGTGCAATAGACGACATCCTCGGGCCGCATATCCAGTGCAATCATCCCGAAGCTGGCGCAGCTGCGCATCCAGCGCCCGTGCTTGAACACACCGGCCTTGGGCAAACCCGTGGTTCCGGAGGTGTAGATGTAGAAACAAGGGTCATCGAAAAAAACCTGCTGGCTGCTTGCCGGATTTTCACTGTTGGCGTCGATGCTGGCGGTCATCAGATTGATGAATCCGAGCGGGGCAATTCCCGGATGGCTCCAGGTGTCCTGATCGGCGACAAACCAGGTGCGCGACGCATCGATCGACAGTTTCTCGCGCACTGCCAAAAACGCCGGGACCAACTCCTCGCCGACAACGATGGCAGCCGGCGTCACCAGGTTCACGCTGTGCACCAGGGTGTCGCGGGTTTGTGAGGTATTGAGCAGCGCCGAAATGGCACCAACCTTGGCCACTGCCAAAATTGTCACCAGCAGCTCCGGGCGGTTCTCGATGAACAGCGCCACCACGTCGCCCTTGCCGATGCCTTGGTCGATCAAATGATGGGCAATGCGATTGGCCCACTGATTGACCTGCGCATAAGTCAGCGAAACGTCGCCGTGCAGCAATGCCGGGCCATCAGGATTACGCAGGGTGGCTTGCTCGAAACTCCACCCCAGGCCACACGGTTGGGTCGGATCCTTGACGTTGGCTACCTTCATCCCCTTCACCACGCGTGGAATGGCTTTGGCGATGGCAGGCAGCTTGCGGAGCATCATGCTCCAGGTGATCGTGTCGCTTGATGTGCGGCTCATGGCTGCTCCCGTTCGATCTTTTTATTGTCGGGCGGCGTTGATTGAGCCCGAAAATACGTCAACGGTTCTTGAGCTGTACACGCGGTTTTTGAAATGTTTTGTATCTGCGATCTTGATCCGCGATCTTGATCTGCGATCCGCGATGTCGACCGCAACGGTTCCGGGAAATGCAGGAGCGCATGCCTGCCCAATGGTTCAATCCAATTGCCGAGAAACCCGCAAAATGCAGGATGCACGATGGCTATTCATGCAATTTGCAAGGAAGTGAAAATCCATGCTTTTGATAAGCTATTGATTTATATAAGATTTTTATAAAACAGGATACTGGCACAATCACTGCAACTCTCTCCCCACGCTTGCCATTCAAGAGCTAACGGAGCTGATAGACATGAGCCTGATCCAAGAAAAATTTTCGTCTTTGTTCTCCAACTTCGAAGTCACCACCCAAGCGCGACCTGACGGTGGAATCCTGCTGACCCTGCGTGGCGACGGCCGAGAATTCAAACGCTCGATTTCCTACCAGCAATTGCACAATGGCGATCAACTGTCGTGGGTCATCAGCGCGATTCGCCGCGACCTTGCCGAACAGGCCAGCGAACTGCCGCAAATCTCGATGTTGCAGAGCCAGCAGCGATTTGCACTGCCGACTTATCATTCGCTGTAAACGCTCAAAGCGCTGAAAAATTGTGGGAGCCAGCAGACTGGCTCCCACAGGTTTTTTGTCAGTCTTCCAAACGCGGAAACTGGCCGGCAATATCGTCGCCGGTGAAGTTGGCCTCACAGCCTTGCGGGTTATTGAACAGGCGGATCGCCACGAGATGCGGGTGCTCCCCCCTATCGAACCAGTGCCGGGTACCGGCCGGCACGCAAATCAGGTCGTTCTTCTCGCAGAACACGGCATAGACGTAATCGTCGATGTGCAGGTTAAACAAGCCACGACCGGCAACGAAAAATCGCACCAAATCTTCGCCAAGATGCTGCTCTTTGAGCATTTGGTCTTGTTGCGGGTGATCGCCGGTGACGCTGAGCACATCGACGTTGATGTAGCCGCGCTCGGTCATCAGCTTATCGATTTGCCCCTGATAGGCGGCGATTATTTCTTCCTTGCTCGCGCCGGGCTGGATTTTCGCAGCCGCTTGCCAGCGGTCGAAACGCACGCCGTGCTCGGCCAGGGTCGATTGAATGTCTTCGAGATGGGTCAGCACCTTGTTGGGAATCTCAGGGCTGGAGACGTGGTATACGGACAGGCTGCTCATCAGGGCAATTCCTTAACGGTTCATGGCAAGGACAGTGACCGGCGCTCACGGCCTGTCCTCTTGCATACGTATGGCAATGATAACCGCAGCCGCGACGGCGGCGAGGCTGGCAATACTAAAGGTCCATGCCGCGCCGAGAGCGTTCCAGCTGTAGCCGGAATACAACGCACCCATGGCGCCGCCCGTGCCGGCCAGCGCGGCGTACAATGCCTGGCCCTGACCTTGCTGGCGCGCACCGAAGCTGCGTTGCACGAAGGCAATGGCTGCGGCGTGAAAGCTGCCGAACGTCGCCGCGTGCAAGACCTGGGCAAACAGCAACACCCACAGAAATTCCGCCAACGTGCCGAGCAACAACCACCGCAGTGCCGCCAACAGAAAACTCGCCAGCAATACCTGGCGTAACGAGAAACGCGCAAGAATTCTGCTCATGGCCAGGAACATCAACACTTCGGCGACTACGCCGACCGCCCACAGCATGCCGATCACGCCGCGGCTGTAGCCCAGGCGTTCAAGGTGCAGGGTCAGAAAGGTGTAATACGGCCCGTGGCTCATCTGCATCAACGCAACGCAAGCGTAAAACGCCAGCACGCCAGGGCTGCGCAGTTGCTTGACAAACCCCTCTCCCGCCACCCGATTACCCGGAGCCGGCTGTGCGTTCGGCACCCACAGGCTGCTCAGCACGATGCCAGCCATGATCAGCACCAGCGCCGCCGGGTAGATGTCCAGGCTCAGCCATTCGAACAGACGGCCCAGCGCAACCACGGTAATGATGAAACCGATGGAACCCCACAGGCGAATCTGGCTGTAGCGCGAAGTCTGCCCTTGCAGATGCGCCAGGGTGATGACTTCAAACTGCGGCAGCACCGCGTGCCAGAAAAATGCATGAAGGGCCATGACCATCGCCAGCCAGGCGTAGGTCTTGCTGACGAAAATCAGCGAGAAGGTCAGTAATGTGCACACCGCGCCGAAACGCACGATCGCCAGCCGTCGACCGGTGTAATCGCCAAGCCAGCCCCAGATGTTCGGCGCCACGCAACGCATCAGCATCGGGATGGCCACCAGTTCGCCGATGCGTGCGGCGCTGAACCCCAGGTGATCGAAGTACAGCGCCAAAAACGGCGCTGTCGAACCGAGCAAAGCGAAATAAAACAGATAGAAACTGGAGAGCCGCCAGTACGGGAGCGCCGCCGCAACCATCAGATTGCAGCAGCTGCGAAGTCAGCCATTAGAGCTGACCCAGCACCGGCGTGCTCACGCGCACGTCGGCGTTCTGCCCACGGTGACGCAGCAGATGGTCCATCAGTACGATGGCCATCATCGCTTCAGCGATAGGCGTGGCGCGAATGCCGACGCAAGGGTCGTGACGGCCCTTGGTGATCACGTCCACCGGATTGCCATGAATATCGATGGAACGGCCCGGTGTGGTGATGCTGGATGTCGGCTTCAGCGCCAGATGCGCGACAATCGGCTGACCGGAAGAAATACCGCCGAGAATGCCGCCCGCATTGTTGCTGAGGAAGCCTTCCGGGGTCATTTCATCGCGATGTTCAGTGCCGCGCTGGGCGACGCTGGCGAAACCGGCGCCGATTTCCACGCCCTTGACCGCGTTGATGCTCATCAGCGCATGGGCCAGTTCGGCGTCGAGGCGGTCGAAGATCGGCTCGCCCAGGCCCGGCATCACGCCTTCAGCGACCACGGTGATTTTCGCGCCGACCGAATCCTGGTCGCGACGCAACTGATCCATATAGGCTTCCAGTTCCGGCACCTTGTCCGGGTCCGGGCTGAAGAAGGCGTTTTCCTCGACCGAATCCCAGGTCTTGAACGGAATTTCGATCGGGCCGAGCTGGCTCATGTAGC
>NZ_RCOB01000206.1:639-25452 GCF_004307665.1 Pseudomonas sp. Sample_16 | reverse complement strand
AACGTCGATTTCACCATCAAGTACTACCACACCCCGGCGCGCTTCGTGATGAAGGCAGGCACCGACATCAAGGACCCGCTGACCGAACTCAAAGGCAAGAAAGTTGGTGTACTGCGCGCCAGTACCCACGACCGCTTCGCCACTGAAGTGCTGGTGCCGGCCGGCATTGAACTGGTGCGTTATGGCTCCCAGCAGGAAGCCAACCTGGACATGGTTTCCGGTCGCGTTGATGCGCTGCTGGCCGACTCGGTCAACCTGGACGACGGTTTCCTGAAGACCGACGCCGGTAAAGGTTTCGCTTTCGTAGGCCCGACCTATGAAGACGCCAAGTACTTCGGCGGCGGCGCCGGTATCGCTGTGCGCAAGGGTGATAAGGAACTGGCCGACAAATTCAACACCGCCATCGCTGAAATTCGCGCCAATGGCAAGTACAAGCAAGTGCAGGACAAGTACTTCGATTTTGACGTTTATGGCCATTGATACGCTGTAGAAAAAAGTGGCCCCGTTGACGCGCGGGCCACTTTTTTTATGCTTTCTTTCCATTGAAACGAGAAACCTGTGGGGGCGGGCTTGCTCCCACAGTGATCTGGTTGTTTCTGACAGCGGAGTTCTCCCATGCAACGCATCGACCACCCATTGCCCTGGAGCCATCTCGGAACCGAGCGCACCCTCAGTGTGTTTCGTTATGGCACGGGTGCGCGCAAGGTCTACATCCAGGCCAGCCTGCACGCAGACGAATTGCCGGGCATGCGCACCGCCTGGGAACTGAAAAAACGCCTGGCCGAACTTGAAAGCCAGGGGCAGCTGCAAGGCGTGATCGAACTGGTGCCGGTGGCCAACCCCATCGGTCTCGACCAGCACCTGCAAGGCAGTCACATGGGCCGCTTCGAACTGGGCAGCGGCAAGAATTTCAACCGTTCCTTCGTCGAACTCAGCGCCCCCGTGGCGCAGTTGATCGGCGACCGTCTGGGCAGTGATGCCCAAGCGAACATCACGCTGATCCGCCAGACCATGGGTCAGGTAATCGATGGCTTGCCGGCGCCGGCGTCACAGCTGCAAGCCATGCATCGTTTGTTGCTGCGCCATGCCTGCGACGCGGACATCACCCTCGATCTGCACTGCGATTTCGAGGCGGCGATTCATCTGTATGCGCTGCCGCAACACTGGCCGCAATGGCGATCCCTGGCCGCGCGTTTGAAGGCGGGCGTGGCGTTGCTGTGCGAAGACTCCGGCGGCAGTTCGTTCGACGAGTCCTGTTCTTCGCCGTGGTTACGCCTGGCCCGGGCATTCCCCGAGGCGGCGATTCCACCGGCCAATATGGCGACCACCCTGGAGCTGGGCAGCATGGGCGACACCCGGGTTGAGCAGGCACAAGCCAATTGTGAAGCGATTCTGGGCTTTCTCGCCGAACAGGGTTTTATCAAGGGACAATGGCCGCAAGCGCCGAGCGAATGCTGCGAGGGCATGCCGTTCGAGGGCACACAGTACCTGTTCGCACCGCACCACGGCGTGGTGAGTTTCCTGCGCGAAGCCGGGGAGTGGGTCGAGAAGGGCGATGCGCTTTTTGAAGTGGTCGACCCGTTGAGCGACAAACTCACAACGGTGTGCGCCGGTACCAGCGGCGTGTTGTTTGCGATCGATCGTGGACGTTATACGCAGCCGGGCACGTGGCAGGCGAAGGTGGCGGGGCGAGAGGCCATTCGGGCGGGCAAGTTGATCAACGATTAAAGCGAATGTCATCGCCAGCCACACCCGAGATGCCTCGGTCTGCTTCACAGTGTTAGGCTCTTCCCCGAATCCTGCGCACTGTGAAGGAAGGCTTATGTTGAAGATTCTCGCTCTGCTCACGCTGCTGGCGTCCGCCGCTGTCCACGCTCAAACCCCGTTGCAAACCGATCTGCCGCTCAAATACCTGGAACAGTCCACCGTCGATTCCCGCGATCAACCGCTGGTGATTTTTCTCCACGGTTACGGCAGTAACGAGCACGATCTGTTCGACATCAAGGATCAATTGCCCACGCAATACACCTACCTGTCGGTGCGGGCGCCGATGGTGATGCAGGAAGGCAGTTACCAGTGGTTTCGCAAGAAAGGCGAAGGTGCCTACAACGGCGAGACCGATGATCTGAAGTCCAGCGGCCAGTTGCTGCTGGATTTCGTCGCACAGGCGACGAAGAAATATCAAACAGATCCGGACAAGGTGTTCCTGGTGGGATTCAGCCAGGGCGCGATCATGTCCTATGAGGTTGCCCTGCGCCATCCCGACGCGGTGGGTGGGATTGCCGCGTTGAGTGGGCGAATTCTGCCAGTGTTGCGGTCGGAATTGATACCGGATGAAAAACGCCAGTCGCTGGCGATTTTCATCGGTCATGGCACGGCCGACAAGCGTCTGCCCTACAGCGACGGCACCGAAGCCAACAGCTTGTTGCAGAGCATTTCACTCGAACCGGAGTGTCACGCCTACCAAGGGGTTGGTCACACCATCAGCGCCGAAGAGATCGCGGATTTGAGCGCCTGGTTGCAGCGCCTCAACCCCTGAGGTTTATTTGCCGCTGACGATTTGCTTAATCAGCGTCTCGTGGGCGGCCATGTCGCCAGGGCGGGAAATGACCTGGACCACGGTCATGCGCCCGCCGGATGCAGCCATCAGTGTGGTGTTGAGGGTTTGGCCGCCGCCCTGGGTGGCGGTGCTGTCGACCTGACGAAGGCCCAGGCCGGTACTCTTCAGGGTCAGGCTTTTCTCACTGAGCTTGTTGTAATCCGGCAACGCCTTGCGCTGTGCCGAGTCGAAATCGGCGGCCGTGCCATCCAGAAATTCGCCGTCGTTGTCCTTGACCTTGACGCCTTCCGGCAGGTTGTTTTCTGCGGCGATCACTACCGTCTTGGTGGCTTCGTTGGCGTACATGGTGCCGCTCGCACCGGTAGGGCTGGCCGGTAGCGGATTGGCGACGAAACCCTTGGGCAAGGTGAACGTGAACTTGCCGCCGAGCATCGAGACCTTTTGCACCTGTGCCGCTTCCTTGGCAGGTGCCTTGGCAGCCTGTGCACTCAAAGCCCCCAGGCTGGCAGCTGCTGCCAGCAACAGGACAACGGCTTTTTTACTCAACAGTGACATTCGCAAATCTCCAGGGATGGTCGCGCGGTGGGGGGCGATCATCCCATGGAGGTTGCCAGGTATTCCAGTGCGGGGTAACAGACGGTCGCAGGCCAGGTACCTGGAACTTCTACTCGTTCGAAAGGGTTGACGGTGTCGCACTGGGCGGCGTTTTGACCAGCAGGCGTCTGGTGACGCCGAGCATGGCCACCGATACGGCGACACCGACAACGAAGCCCGTCATTCCCATCGTGGGCAAGGTCAGCGTCACGACCAGGCAAAACGCCGAAAACGAATACATACCGGTGGTGGTCGCCTGTAGCAACACCGCAGTAAATGCCGGGCCGCGGGTTTGTTGGGAGAACACCGCCATGACACTGCCGAGTACGGGGAACACGGCGAGCAGTCCGCTCCAGCGATCACCGACCGTACTGGCCAGCCACGTAACGGCCAAGGTGAGCAAGGCACCGGCAACCATGCGCAACAGCAGTTTGTCGGACTTCGGTGCCGGGCCCGTCAGGATCGGCTGCACCGATGGAAACAGGTAAGGCGCAACCAAAAGAGCGGTCGCGGCGGCGAGCACCGATAACAACAGCGACGGCGGAATCAGCGAAAGCACCACGGCGATCACCGCCCACACCATCAATGAAACCGTCAATGCCAGCGGCCACCCCGTCCGTTGACAGACCTGCGCATAGGTCACGCAAAAGGCGATCATGGCGAACATGGCCGACAAGGCTGCCATGGCCGACTGAGCGGCAAACGCTTCGCCTTGTTCAAGGGCGAGGAAAAACAGGATCGGCCCAACCACCACCGGCAACCCGGACAACCAACCCGCCACGCTTGGCCCCCAGCGTTTACCGGCCAGGGATATCAGCAGCAGGAAACCAGGGATCACCAGCAGTTTGAGCATCAACACGCGCACATCTCCGACCTGTGTGAGACAGCAACGGTAACATCGCACTGGGCGGATTGCTCTATAGATGTTTGGTTTTTGTATACAAAACACAGGCCAGCCAGAGCGTTTTGTTTACATGTCCACGGGTTATCGGCAAAAAAACGGGATAAAAAAACCCGGTGCGACGTGAATCGCACCGGGTGTGTTGCCAGGCTGCGACGGATCTTCGTGGGTCCCCGTGCAGTCTGATGAACGCTTTAAGCTCGCTCGAGCGCCAAGGCCACGCCCTGACCACCACCGATGCACAGGGTGGCGAGGCCTTTCTTGGCGTCACGCTTGAGCATTTCGTGCAACAGGGTCACCAACACCCGGCAACCCGAGGCACCGATAGGGTGGCCGAGGGCAATGGCGCCGCCGTTGACGTTGACCTTGTTCAAGTCCCATTCCAGGTCCTTGGCCACGGCCAGCGATTGCGCAGCGAAGGCTTCGTTGGCTTCGATCAGGTCCAGTTGCTCGATGGACCATCCGGCCTTGTCCAGGCAACGGCGAGTGGCCGACACCGGGCCGATGCCCATGATCGCCGGGTCGACACCAGCGTTGGCGTAAGCAGCGATTTTCGCCAGTACCGGCAGGCCCAATGCCTTGGCTTTGGCCGCGCTCATCAGGATCACGGCCGCAGCGCCATCGTTGAGCGACGAAGCATTGCCGGCGGTCACCGAACCGTCCTTCTTGAAGGCCGCCTTGAGTTTGCCCAGGGATTCGGCGGTGGTGCCGGCCCGTGGCTGCTCGTCGGTGGCGAAGGACAGTGGATCACCCTTGCGCTGCGGAATCAGGATCGGCGTGATTTCATCGACGAAGCGCCCGGCTTCGATGGCGGCCACGGCTTTCTGTTGCGAGGCGGCGGCGAACGCGTCCTGCTGCTCACGGCTCAGGCTGTACTTCTCGGCCAGGTTCTCGGCAGTGATGCCCATGTGGTAATCGTTGAACGCATCCCACAGGCCGTCGCTGATCATGGTGTCGACGATTTGTGCGTGACCCATGCGCAGGCCGGTGCGCGCACCGGGCATCACGTAGTTGGCCAGGCTCATGTTTTCCTGGCCGCCGGCGATGATCACCTCGGCGTCGCCGCAGCGAATCGCCTGGGCGCCCAGGTGCAGGGCTTTAAGGCCCGAGCCGCAGACCTTGTTCAGGGTCATGGCGGGTACGGCGAAGGGCAGGCCGGCCTTGATCGAGGCCTGGCGCGCAGGGTTCTGACCGGCGCCGGCGGTCAATACCTGGCCCATGATCACTTCATCGACTTGCGCAGGGTCCAGGCCGGTTTGTGCCAGCAACTGACGGATCACCGCAGCGCCCAGGTCGACCGCGGACACATTGGCCAGCGAACCCTGGAAACTGCCGATCGCGGTACGCGTGGCGGCAACAATGACGACTTCTTGCATGGAATGATTCCTCACTGGGCAGCGAACTGCATTTCCGGTACGTGATCCGGGACGATCAGTTTACCAGCGGTTTTGGCGACGATTTCCTCGACGCTGACGCCAGGTGCGCGTTCCTTGAGGACAAATGCGCCATTTTCGATTTCCAGATAGGCGAGGTCGGTCAACACGCGCTTGATGCAACCGGCACCCGTCAACGGCAGGCTGCATTTGGACAACAGCTTGGACTCACCGTCCTTGGACGCATGGGTCATGATGACGATGATGTTGTCTGCGCCAGCCACCAGGTCCATGGCGCCGCCCATGCCCTTGACCAGTTTGCCCGGGATCATCCACGAGGCAATGTTGCCTTCGACGTCTACTTCGAAGGCGCCGAGTACGGTCAGGTCGACATGACCACCGCGGATCATCGCGAACGATTCGGCCGAGGAAAAGATCGAAGCGCCGATACGCGCGGTCACGGTTTGCTTGCCGGCATTGATCATGTCGGCATCGATGGTTTCTTCAGTGGGGAAAGGCCCCATGCCCAGCAGCCCGTTTTCCGACTGCAGCATGACTTCCATGCCTTCGGGAATGTAGTTGGCGACCAGGGTCGGAATGCCGATGCCCAGGTTCACATAGAAGCCGTCCTGCATTTCGCGGGCGACGCGTTGAGCCATTTGTTCGCGGGAAAGTGCCATTGTCGTTATTCCTTCATTCGGTCCGGGGGCTGGGGATCACTTACGCACGGTGCGCTGTTCGATGCGCTTCTCGAACGTGCCGCAGATGATCCGGTCGACGTAGATGCCAGGGGTGTGGATCTGTGCCGGGTCCAGCTCGCCGGGTTCGACGATTTCTTCGACTTCGACCACGGTGATCTTGCCGGCGGTAGCGGCCAGCGGGTTGAAGTTCTGGGCGGTGTGACGGTAGATCACGTTACCGAAATGGTCGGCTTTCCAGCCTTTGACGATGGCGAAGTCACCGGTGATGGACTCTTCCATCAGGTACTTGCGGCCATGGAATTCGCGCACTTCCTTGCCTTCGGCGACCGGGGTGCCGACGCCGGTGGCGGTGAAGAATGCCGGGATGCCAGCGCCGCCTGCACGCATTTTCTCGGCGAGGGTGCCTTGCGGAGTCAGGATGACTTCGATTTCGCCTTTGAGCAGTTGTTCTTCGAACAGCTTGTTTTCGCCGACGTAGGACGCCACCACCTTGCTGATCTGGCGGTCGGTCAACAGCACGCCAAGACCGAAACCATCGACGCCGCAATTGTTGGACACCACGGTGAGGTTGCGTGTGCCCTTGCGCTTGATCTCGGCGATCAGGTTTTCAGGGATCCCGCACAGGCCAAAGCCGCCAGCGATCACGGTCATGCCGTCTTCAAGACCTGCCAACGCTTCCTCGTAGGAACTCACACGCTTGTCGAAACCTGCCATATGCACCTCTTTTATTCTTTGTGGGCGGCTGGCTAGCCGAATGGGAAGAGTGTCTCGCTGAAGTATTCATTTGTTAAGTTGATTTTTGCGGTTGATTGATAGATAAAACTCACCAATCAATCCTGTAGGCGCAGGGCTTGCCGGTGATGGCGAACTCCAGGAGGCCATCGCGCGCAAGCCAAGCGCCTACAGAAAGCACTTGCGCTCATCACTGGAGCACTCAGCCTATGACAGTCAAGCAGATCCGCGCTTTCCTGGCGGTAGCCCAGAGCCTCAGTTTCGCCGTGGCCTGTGAACGCCTGCACCTGTCGCAGTCGGCACTGAGCCTCACCATCAAGGCCTTGGAGGAAGGCCTGGGTGGCCGCCTGTTTACGCGCAACACGCGTAATGTCGCGCTGACTGCCGAGGGCGAATCGCTGGTGCCGCTGGCACGCCGCCTGATTGCCGATTGGGACAATGCCGAAGATGAATTGCGCCAGCGATTCACCCTTCAGCGCGGTCGCGTGACCCTGGCAGCCATGCCGTCGTTTGCCGGCAATCTGTTGCCACCGATCCTCAAGACATTCCGCGCCCGTTATCCGAAAGTCAACGTCACGGTCAACGACGTGATCAACGAGCAAGTGCTGGAAATGGTCCGCGACCGCCAGGTGGAACTGGGGGTCGCATTCGAGCCGCCGCAGAATTCGTCGCTGCAATTCACCCCGTTATACATCGACCGCTTTGTCGCGGTGGTACCCCGTGATTCACCGTTGGTCGAGTTGGACGAAATCGATTGGCAAACGTTGCTCAAGGAACCGTTCATCACCTTGCAACGACCATCGACTGTGCGGGTGATGCTTGAAGAACACTTGCAGGCGCGGGGCATGAAGTTGCCGGTGGAATTTGAGAGCCATCAACTGGCAACGGTCGGGCGGATGGTTGCCAGCGGCTTGGGCGTCAGCGCGGTGCCGGCGTTGTGTGCAGGGCAGATGCGCGAGCTGGGTGCGCGTTGCATCACCTTGCGTGATCCGGTGGTGGAACGGGCGCTTGGCGTGCTGACGTTGCCCGGCGGCGAGTTGTCGGCGGCGGCGCAGGCGTTGTTTGATGTGCTCAAGGCACAGGATTATGTGTAGGAGCAAAGCTTGCTCGCGATAGCGTCGTCCCGGTCGATATCGAAGGCGCATGTGCAGGCGCTATCGCGAGCAAGCTTTGCTCCTACAGAGGGGCGGGGTGTTTCGGGGACAGACGTTGGGCCAGAAGGGGTAGAAGCTGTTCGCATGAAGCTTCTATTTTCAAGTCGAGGATGTCATCCGCCCGAGTCTTGCCCAGGTTGATCGCAATCAGCGGTTTGCCTTGATCCGCCACCGCCCGGCACAAGCGAAACGCCGAGTACGCCATCAACGACGAGCCGATCACCAGCAATCCCGCTGCCTTTTCCACCGCGGCCATGGCCTTGGCTGCCGTGGCCTGGGCGACATTCTCACCGAAAAACACCACGTCGGGTTTCATCCGTTCGCCTGCGCAAAAGGGGCAACGCGGCACCTGAAAGCGTGCTTCGAAGGCGGCGTCCAGCAGGGTATCGCCGTCCGGCGCCTGCACCGCGTCCACGCCCGCCAGGTAGGGGTTCTGCGTTTCCATCAGATTCTGGATCGAATCCCGTTCGCTGCGCATTCCACAGTCCAGGCACAACACCCGGTGCAGGCTGCCATGCAGTTCGATGACGTCGTGGCTGCCGGCCTGATCGTGCAAGGTATCGACATTCTGCGTGATCAAGCCGCTGATCCGCTGTGTGCTCTGCAAGCGGGCGAGTGTCTCGTGGGCCACATTCGGCTGCGCCTGACGCACCCGCGGCCAGCCGAGCATCGCCCGTGCCCAATAGCGCCGACGGGACTCGGGGGCGGAGAGAAACTCCTGATACATCATCGGCTGGCGGCCACGCCGCACACCCTGGTTGTCGCGATAGTCCGGAATGCCTGAGGGGGTGCTGATGCCGGCACCCGTCAGGACGGCGAACGGCTGATCGGCCATCAGTTGCTGGAGTCGGTCAAGTTGTTCGCGGGTCAGGCTGTCGAGCATGTCGGGAGAACCTGTAGGAGCGAGCATGCTCGCGAAGGTGTGTCAGCTGAGATCAATGTACCTGACGCACTCTCATGAGCAAGCTCACTCCTGCAAAGATTACTTGCGGGCCTCCAGAATCAGGTTGAACGGCGTTTGCGTAGCCCGACGGAAACTCGAGAACCCGGCCTCGGTGAAGACCTTGCGCAACCGTGCTTCACCCGCTTGCGCACCGAGCCCGAGCCCGACCTCCTGGGACAATGAGTTGGGAGTGCAGATAAAGGTCGAGGCTGCATAGAACAACCGGCCGACCGGGTTGATGTTGTCATCGAGCGCGTCATTGGCGAACGGCTCTACCAGCAGCACCGTGCCGTCCGGTTTCAATGACTGATAGGCGTGCTTCGCCGCGCCTACGGGGTCACCCATGTCATGCAGGCAGTCGAAGTAGCAGATCAGGTCGTAGTCGTCGCCGGGGTAGCTTTTCGCCGTGCCCTGGAAGAACCGCGCGCGGCCGGACACGCCGCCTTCTTCGGCGCGCTGGGTGGCCACGGTCACGGAGGGCGCGTGGTAGTCGAAGCCGACGAATCGCGAATTCGGAAACGCCTGAGCCATGATCACCGTCGACGCGCCATGGCCGCAACCGACGTCCGCGACTTTGGCGCCTTGCTCCAGTTTGGCCACAACGCCTTCAAGGGCCGGCAGCCATTCGGCGATCAGGTGAGCTTTATAGCCGGGACGGAAGAACCGTTCGGTGCCGCTGAACATGCACGGATGGTGATCGCCCCAGGGCAGGGCGCCGTCACCGCGCATCGCTTTGATCAATTTGTCCTTGTCATGAAAAAACGACGCGACCACGCCGATGCCGCCAGCGATGTACACCGGCGAGTCTTCAATGGCCAGGGCCAAAGCCTGTTCCTCAGGCAGGCGGAATTGGCCGTCGCTGTGTTCCATATAGCCGGAGGCGGCATGGGCGCTGAGCCATTCGCGCACCAGGCGGGGGTTGCAGCCGGTCTTGTCGGCGAGGGTTTCGGGGCTGATCGGCTGGCTGTCGGCCATGGCCCGGTACAGGCCCAGCTCTTCGCCGAGAATGACGTTGGCGAGCATCGCCGCGCCACCCATGTCATTCACCAGTTTGCCCATGAAATCGTTGAGTCTGGCCTCGTCCATCACGTGTGCTCCTTTGACAGGATCACAGTCCGGAAGCGTTGTTGGTCCGGGCGGTGGTCGTGGGAATGAACAGGACATCAAGCAGGTCCTGTGGTGCATTAAGTTTAGTTCGCAGGCCGTATACCGCGGGTTGGAGCGACGAAAGTGCTCTATGGCTTTGCACTGAGCCCTGTGGGAGCGGGCTTGCCCGCGATTGCGGTGTGTCAGCCGCCGAAAATGCAATAGGTGCCGGCCTCATCGCGGGCAAGCCCGCTCCCACAGGGTTTTGCGGCGATCTCATGTATCCCACTGTATCCAAACGGCCTCTCGATACAGTCCCGCGCAATTGCAGACCCCCACCGAACACAGACCAGATACAAACCTGCGCTGAACTGTTGAGCCACTTCCCTGGCCGCATTCACCGGCGGCCGTTCGCTCCTGACTCTGTTCCGCGCCTGATGCGGTCAAGGGGACCACAATGACAACACGTGTGCCTGAATCCAATCTCAACGCCACACCGGTCGATCGCCTGCGGGTCGATCACTACACCAACGGCATCATCGGCCCGAGCCAGCCGATGCTCGGGCCGCTGGCTGACGGTGGCACCCTGATCACCGGCACGCCGCCGGGCTGTTGGGGACCGATGATCACGCCGGCCTTCGAGGGTGGCCATGAAGTCACACAACCGGTCGCCATCGTCGGTGCACAGATCGGCGATGCCGTGGCGATCAAGATCAAAAGCATGCGCGTGACGTCGCTGGCTACATCCTCCGGCGTGATGAAGTTCGTTGAGGGGCGCTACAACGGCGATCCGTTCGTCGCCAAATTCTGCTCCAAATGCGGCACCGAACATCCGGCCAGCCATGTCGATGGCATTGGCGAAGACGCGATTCGTTGCAACAACTGCGGCGCTGAAGTCAGCGCGTTTCGCTTCAGCCACGGCTATGTGATCGTGTTCGATGCGCAGAACCAGGTCAGCCTCACGGTCAATCAGGACATCGCCAATCAACTGGCCGGCAACGCCAGCGAAATGTCGGCACTGCCGGAGTTCGCTGCGCAGCACTCGATCCTGTCCCTGGCCCGTGCCGATATTCCGGGCGTCGCGGCGCACATGCGGCCGTTCCTCGGCAACATCGGCACGATGCCGTCCCGTGACATTCCCGATTCGCACAACTGCGCGGATTTCGGCCAATACCTGATCAATGCACCGCACCGTTTCGGCATGACCCGCGAAGAACTGCACGCGGCCAAGACCGACGGCCACATGGACACCAATTCGATCCGCGAAGGCTGCGTGTTGATCTGCCCGGTGAAAGTGCCGGGTGCCGGGGTGTACATGGGGGACATGCACGCTCAGCAGGGCAATGGCGAGATCGCCGGGCATGCCACCGATTGCTCCGGGGAAACCGAAGTGGTGGTGCAGGTGGTGAAGAACCTGACCCTGGATGGGCCGATCCTTCTGCAAAACCTCGATGACCTGCCGCCGATGGCGCGACCAATGAACGCCGAACAGCAGGCCAAAGTCCGGGCGTTAGGTGAACGTTGGGGCCAGCAGGAGATCGAGCAGAGCGGTCCGATCACCTTCATCGGCAGTGGCGAAAACCTCAACCTGGCCGTGGAGAATGGCTTGCAGCGCGCCGCTTCCGTCACCGGCCTGCCTTATGACGAAGTGCTCAACCGCGCCACCATTACCGGTTCCATCGATATCAGTCGCTTGCCGGGCACCGTGCGCGTGACGTTCCTGTGCCCGATGGACGTGCTGGATCGCATCGGCATCGGTCATCTGGTGCGCGAGAAGTACGACCTGGCGTAATGCCGGGCGGCGGGCCTGTACCACAGTGTGTACAGGCCTGCTGACGATACAAGTCCTGCCGTTTTCCGTCGGCACGCAACACAGTTCCGATACACCGCTTCGATTAACTGTGCTTACGTTCTGACAATCTTGAGATCGACACCATGCAGACCCCCCTCACTTCCGCCAAGGCCAGCGCCGGGCTCGGCTTGCGTCGCGGTTTAATGAAAGACCTTCAGGCTGCCCCAGCCGGTCATTTCGACTTTCTTGAAGTCGCTCCGGAAAACTGGATCGGTATCGGCGGCGCCCATGGCGCGGCGTTGCGAAGCCTGGCCGAGCGTTATCCGTTGTCCTGTCACGGCTTGTCGCTGTCGCTGGGCGGGCCGTCGCCGCTGGATGTCGGGTTTCTGCAAGAGGTGCGGGTTTTTCTCGATCACTACAACGTGCCGCTGTACAGCGAGCACCTGAGTTACTGCAGCGATGACGGTCATCTTTATGACCTGTTGCCGCTGCCGTTTACCGAAGAGGCGGTGCATCACGTCGCTGCGCGCATCCGCCAGGCCCAGGACATTCTCGGTCGACGCCTGGCGGTGGAAAACGTCTCGTACTACGCCGCGCCGCAGCAGGACATGGATGAAGTCACGTTCACCAACGCCGTGCTGCGCGAAGCCGATTGCGACCTGTTGCTGGACGTCAACAACGTCTACGTCAATTCGATCAACCACGGCTTCGATCCGCGTACCTTCCTGGCCGGCATCGATGCCAATCGTGTGGTGGCCATGCACATCGCAGGGCACTTCGATGAGTCCGACACCTTGAAAATCGACACCCATGGCGCCTCGGTCAAACCTGCGGTCTGGTCGCTGCTGGCCGAGGCCTATGCACGTTTCGGTGCGCAACCGACGCTGCTGGAACGGGACTTCAACTTCCCGGCGTTTTCCGAACTGGTTGCCGAACTGGACACCATCCGGCGTTTACAGGCCGAGGAGGTGAACCGTGGCTAAGCGTTCGCTGCACCAACAGCAAAACAGCATGGGCCTGTACCTGCGCGACCCCGACCACTGCGCGCCACCCCCCGAGATGGACCCGGCACGGGCGCAGGTTTATCGCGATCTGGTGTTCGCCAACCTGTCGTCGCTGATCAGCGGTACTTTCCCGGTGCTGGTGAAGATCCTCGGTGACCAACAGTGGCGGGCGCTGGTGCGAATCTTCCTGCGCGACTACCGTGCCCACACGCCGAAATTCGGTGAGATCGCGCAAGAGTTCGTCGAGTTTCTCGCGTCAGAGCCTGAGGCATTGGCCAGTGGGGCGTGGCCGCCGTTCATGGTGGAACTTGCGCACTACGAGTGGGTTGAGATGGCGCTGCAACAGTCCGAAGCTGAGCCACTGTCATCCGGCGATAGCGAGTCGTTGCTGGATCGTCCGTTGCAGGTTTCACCCTTGGCGTGGCCACTGGCGTATGCCTGGCCGGTGCAGAAGGTGGGACCGGATTTCCAGCCCGATGTGGCGCCGGATCAGCCGACGTTGCTGTTGGTTCGTCGAGACCCGGATTTCAGCGTGAAATTCTCCGGGTTGAGCCCGTTGGCGTTTCGACTGTTGCAGCGCATCGAGGAATTTCCCGGGCTGACCGGACGGGCGCAGTTGCTGGCATTGGCGGACGAGGCGGGAATGACCGGCTCATCAGAGTTCTTTGATAACGGCTTGGCGTTGTTGCAGCAGTTGCATGAACAATCCGTGGTGGGCGTGAACCTCTGACCGGCGCCAATCTCCAAACCACCACACATCCCCTGTAGGAGCGAGCCTGCTCGCGATGGCGGTCTTTCAATCAGAAATGATGTGACTGACTCACCGCTATCGCGAGCAGGCTCGCTCCTGCAGGGGGGGGCTGCGTGAAAATGGGTACTTGCGTGCCAGGTGTCTCACCGCTGAAACAGTACTGACTCTTTGAAATTTATTTGCTGAACCCCCCGCAATAATCCTCAAGCCTGGCCGATACAACCAACAGGCGTACATGAATTCATTACAACAATGGCGCCTGTCTGAAGAAGCGTGCGCCCATGCCCGCCATTTCAGTGATCACGCAAGGATGCTCGCCGCCACACTTTCCCGAGAGTCGTCCTATGTCCTTGCGTCAGCTGAATATCGCGCCTCGCGCTTTCCTGGGTTTTGCCTTCATTGCCTTGCTGGTCATCGTACTCGGTGTGTTCGCGGTGAACCGCATGACGGTTATCCGCCAGGCCTCCGTCGACATGGAGGCGACGCAACTGCCCAGCGTCGGTTTTCTCGGCAACATGACCGAAAACGTCCTGCGCATGCGCATTCTGTCGTTCCGGATTTTGGTCAACCGCGATCCAGCGGCGTTGCAGGAAGCCCAGACGCGCATCAACGTGCTGATCGACAAGCTGCGCAGTGCGCAAGCCAGTTACGCCGCGCTGCCGGCCGGTGCCGAAGAAGCGCAGCTGTACAAGACGTTCGAGGCCACGCTCAACAACTACATGCAAGCCCAGAACCAGATGATGGAGCTGTCGCGGCAGAACAAGCTCGATGAAATGCGCGCGCTGATCAATACGCGGATCAAGGACGGTACCGATCAGATGGGCGAGCAGTTGAACAAATTGGTGGCGCTCAATAACGCCGATGCCAAGCAGGCGTCGACTGTTGCCGGGGACAATTACGACAGTGCCATTACCGGCATCGTCGCAGTAGCGGTAATCGCGTCGTTACTGACCGTGCTGTTGGCCTGGCTGTTGACCCGCAGCATCGTCACGCCGTTGAACCGCGCCGTACTGGCCGCACAGACCATTGCCGAAGGTAACCTGACGAAGACCATCGAGGTCGATGGCAAGGACGAACCGGCGCGGTTGCTCGGCGCCCTGGCCACGATGCAGGCCAGCCTGCGCAAAACCATCGAACAGATTGCCGGTTCCGCCACACAACTGGGCACGGCCGCCGAAGAACTCAGCGCGGTGACTCAAGACGCATCCCGTGGTTTGCAACAACAGAACAATGAAATCGAACAGGCCGCCACCGCCGTCAACGAAATGACCGCCGCCGTGGAAGAAGTGGCGCGTAACGCGGTGTCGACCTCCGAAGCATCGAATCAATCGACCCAGGCCGCCCGTGAAGGCCGTGACCGTGTGGTGGAAACCGTCGATGCCATCCAGACCATGACCCACGACGTGCACAACACCTCGCTGATGATTGAAGGTCTGGCGGCCCAGGGGCGTGATATCGGCAAGGTGCTGGATGTGATCCGTGCCATCGCCGAGCAAACCAATCTGTTGGCGCTCAACGCGGCCATCGAAGCGGCCCGTGCCGGCGAAGCAGGGCGGGGGTTTGCTGTCGTGGCGGACGAAGTTCGGGCGCTGGCCCATCGCACGGCGCAATCGACCCAGGAGATCGAGAAGATGGTCGCCGGCATCCAGAACGGCACCGGCGAAGCCGTGGCATCGATGCAGCAAAGCAATCATCGCACCCAAAGCACTCTGGAATTGGCTCGCGCCGCCGGTGTGGCGCTGGAGCAGATCACCCAGTCGATCCACCTGATCAATGAGCGCAATCTGGTCATCGCCAGTGCCTCGGAGGAGCAGGCGCAGGTGTCCCGCGAAGTCGATCGCAACCTGGTGAACATTCGCGATCTGGCTTCGCAGTCCGCCGCCGGTGCCAACCAGACCAGCACCGCGACCCATGAGCTGTCGCGATTGGCGGTGGATCTGAATGCGCTGGTGGCGCGGTTTGTCATCTGACCGACAAGCCGTGGTTGTCATCGGTTTACAGCACGGAAAAGAAGTACCGGGTCAGGTGAAAGAAGATCGGCGCGGCGAAGCAGATCGAGTCCATGCGATCGAGCATGCCGCCGTGCCCCTTGATCATGGTGCCCCAGTCCTTGGCGCTGAGGCTGCGTTTGATCGCAGACATGACCAGGCCACCGAGAAAACCCATGACCACGATCACCAGCGACATCAACAGCGACTGCCAGAAGTTGAACGGCGTCATCCAGAACATGCAGCCGCCGATCAGCGTGGCGGACAGCCCGCCACCTACCAGCCCTTCCACGGTTTTCGAAGGGCTGACCAACGGCGCGACTTTGTGCTTGCCCAACAGCTTGCCGAAGACGTACTGCAGCACATCACTCAACTGCACGACGAACACCAGATAGAACAACAGCAGCGCGTTCTGGCCGGTGAACCCTTGCAGGTCAAGCAACAAAAGGGCCGGCGCGTGGCTGATGCAGTAAACGCAGATCATCACGCCCCACTGGATCTTGGCTGTTCTTTCCAGAAACGCCTCGGTGTCCTGGCTCAACACCGCGATCGCCGGCAACAACAGAAAGGCATACACCGGAATCAACAGCGTGAACATCGAGTACCAGTGGCTGCCGATCAGCAGGTATTGCAGGGGGATCAGGATAAAAAACGCCGAGAACAGCGCGTTGTGGTCGCCCAGTGTCGTCGGGGTCAGGGTGATGAACTCCCTGAGGGCGAACAGGGAAATGAAGCCGAACAGCACCACCGTCGCATTCGGCCCCAATAACCAGGAAACGAAGAAGATGATCACCATCCCCCACCAGGCGTTCACGCGCTGGTTGAGGTTTTCGATGGTGGAGATTGCGCCTTCGCTCGTGGCACGCCTGGCCAGCACTCGACCGATCACCGAAGCGAGCGCCAACAAGCAGGCGATCGCGAAAAAGAACCACAGGAATTTTTGCTCAAGACTCATTTCGACAGCCTCACGATGGCGTCACGCGCCCGCTCCAGAAACAGCTGTTTGTCTTCGCCAGCAATCCTTGGAAGCGGATTGCCGATACGGATGGTGCAGATGATCGGCAGGGGCACATGCTTGCCCTTGGGCATGGAGCGATGCAGGTTTTCCAGGTAAATGGGCACCAGGTCGACATCGGGGAAGGTTTCGCTGAGCCGGTAGATTCCTGATTTGAATGGCCCCGGCAAGGCCTGGCTGGAGCGGGTGCCTTCGGGAAAAATGATGATCGAGTGACCGGCCCGTACGACATCGAAAATCGGCTCCAGCACATTGGTGCCGGGCGCAGGGTTGCGCTCGATCAGGACCGCATTCAAGCCTTGTTGGGAGATGTAGGAAAGAAACCGGTTTTTGCCCCAGTAATCCGCCGCAGCGACCGGTTTCACATTGACCCGCGCTTCGGGGGGCAGGGCGGCCATGATTGCCAGGGTGTCCATGTGGCTGCTGTGGTTGGCGAAGTAGATGCGCTGGCGGGTGAGGTCCGGCGGGCCTTCCCAGCGGGCGGTGACGCCGATCAGCAGTCTGAGTACCGCGATCAGGGCATTACTGATCCACATGGCCGGCCTCCTTCAGTTGTCTGGAGATTGCCAGGGTGCGGGTGATGCAGGTGGCAGCGGAGCCGATGGCAATGATGATCAGTGTCAGCAGCAGCACGTAGTGGCTGGCGTAGAGATGGAATTCGACAGCATTGAGCACAAGGCCGACCGTCATCACAGCCATTCGGTGCTGCTTGGCCAGCGGTCCCATGAAATTCTGCTGCAGGCCGATGGAACCACCGAATACCCGGACATACGCCGTCAACGCGGCGGCGAGGGCGGCGAACCAGCCGAGTTCCGGCTGCCAGATTGCGTAACCCAGCCCGACGATCAGCAGACTGTCGGCGATACGGTCGGGAAACTCGTTGTACAAGCTGCCGATCGGAGATTGCTTGCCGCCTTCGATGGCCACCATCCCGTCGAACAGATTGCACAGCAGGCGCAATTGAATGGCGACGGCGCAGCAGATTGATCCGGCGACACCGTTATCGATGTTCAGCGCAATGGCACCGACGAGCGCAAAGGCGATGCTGGTGACGGAGATCTGGTTCGGTGAGATGTCTCTTTTCACCAACGCGTTGGTGATGTGCTTGGCCCAACCGGTGGAGCGCGCGCTGATCGGCCTTCTGTTGTCATCCATCACTCGGTATCCCTGTCGCTGAGGTTTTACTAAGCGTATATGCATTCAGCGGCTTTACAGGGTTTTCATCGGTGTTGGGCAATCAACCCCGCAACTTGAGCTCGGCACACAAGCCGCCACCCTCGCGATTGCTCAAGGTCAGCGATCCTCCGATCGCCAACGCCAATTGCTGGGCGATCGCCAGACCCAGCCCGGTACCGCCGGTGCTGCGGTTGCGTGAGTTTTCCACGCGGTAGAACGGTTCCATGACCTGGGCCAGTTCTGCTTCAGCGATGCCTGGGCCACGGTCCATGACTTTCACCGAGACGCTGCCGTCGGCGTTTTTTTCGACCAGCAATTCGGCGGCGCCGGCGAACTTCAGGGCGTTGTCGGTGAGGTTCACCAGTACCCGGCGCAAGGCGTGGGGGCGGGTGTCGATGACCGTTGTGCTCTTGCCGCTCAACTGCACTTGCTTGCCCACGTCCTGATAGTCGAACACCAGGCTGTCGAGGAACGAGTCCAGGTCGGTGCGACGACTCTCTTCGGTGGCGCCATGAACGCTGCGGGCATAGGCAACGCCTTCGCGCACCAGGTGTTCCATTTCGCTGAGGTCGTTCCACAGTTTGTCTTTTTCGACGCAGTCATCCATGAACTCGGCGCGCAGTTTCATCCGGGTGATCGGCGTTTGCAGGTCATGGGAAATCGCGGCCAACAGCTGCATGCGCTCCTTCAGGTAGGCGGCGATGCGCGCCTGCATGGCATTGAAAGCCCTGGCGGCATGGGCCACTTCGGTCGGGCCTTTCTCGTCCAGCAGCACCGGATGGGTGTTGGGATCGAGGGTGTCCACGGCCTCGGCAAGGCGGGTAAGGGGGCGGATGGCGATGCGCACGGCCAGCCAGGTGCAGGCGAGCATCAATGCCAGTTGGCCGAGCAGCACGATGGGCAGCCAGGGCGACAGCGGCACCATTGAAGGCCGCACGTCGATGGTCAGCGGGCTGCCATCCGACAGTTTCAGGTGGACCTGAAAGCGTTTCTGCGGGCCGGGAATGTCGGTTACGGTCATGGGATACTCCATGCCGATGGCATCCTTGATCGAAGTCATCGCGATGGGCGCCTCGGGCATGTTCATGTCCATGGAGGTACCGGGCGAGCCTTCATCCAGCAGGTATCGGTAATTGCGTCGATCCAGTTGCTTGAGCCATCCGGCGCGCTCATGGGCGGGCAAGCGGTCAAGGATGGCGACGGAAGTCGAGACGTCGGTTTCCAGGTTGCCGAGCATGGTGTTTTTTGCGCTTTCGTAGCGCTCGTAATACTGCGCTCCGAAGGACAGCGCCTGGGCGAGGATCAGGCCGATCAGGAAGATCAGCGACAGCCGCGAAGCCAGGGTGCGAGGCCAGCCCATCGACAGCTTCATGCTGGCGCACCGACGATTTCCACCGGCAGCGAGAACACATAGCCCTCGCTGCGCACGGTCTTGATGTAGGCCGGTTCGCGGGCATCGTCCAGCAAGCGTTGGCGCAGGCGGCTCACCAGCAGGTCGATGGAACGATCGAACAGATCGGCGTCACGGCCCTGGGTCAGGTTGAGCAACTGGTCGCGGTTGAGTACCCGCTGCGGATGATCGAGGAACACCCGCAGCAAACGGTATTCGGCGCCGCTCAAGGCGACCATGGTGCCGTCGCCGTCCAGCAGATGACGGGCCGAGGTGTCCAGCTGCCAGCGCCCGAAGGCCAGCAGGCGACTGCTTTCGGTGACCACCAGGTTGGGTGGCAGCATCCGTGTGCGGCGCAACACCGCGTTGATCCGCGCCAGCAATTCGCGGGCGGCGAACGGCTTGACCAGATAGTCGTCGGCGCCCATCTCAAGGCCGATGATGCGGTCGGTTTCATCGTTGCGGGCGGTGAGCATCAACACCGGCGTGGCCTTGTGTTTTCCCGAGCGCAGTTCGCGGCAGAGCATCAGGCCATCGTCGCCCGGCATCATGATGTCGAGCACGATCAGGTCCACCGGTGTGGACTCGAGAAAAGTCCGCATCTGCCGGCCATCGGCGACGACGGTGGTGCGCAGGCCATTCTTCTTCAGGTAGTTGCCCACCAGTTCGCGGATCTCGCGGTCATCATCAACGATGAGAATGTGATCGACGTGCTCCATGGGGACTTGCCTCTGTAAGGGGTGAATGCCGCACAGTCTACCGAGCCTTTTCCTGCTCGCCCGCAGGGGTTTGTATTGCAGTGTATCTGGCTTGTCGGTGGATACACACAGACGTAAAAAAGCGATTTTCCGGGGTTTTGTATCGCTCTGTATCCCGCGCCGGCTCAGATACTTACCGATTTATCCGCGCCTGTTCCCGACACATACGGGATACCTCGCGAGCTTTTAATAGGTTCCATCGAGGCAAGCCTAACGGCCTCTAGCCAACAAACGATTGACCCTATCGAAACCTTGAGGAAAACCGCCATGAACACCAAAGCCGTCTAC
This sequence comes from Pseudomonas sp. Sample_16, assembly GCF_004307665.1. Taxonomy (NCBI): domain Bacteria; kingdom Pseudomonadati; phylum Pseudomonadota; class Gammaproteobacteria; order Pseudomonadales; family Pseudomonadaceae; genus Pseudomonas; species Pseudomonas sp. Sample_16. Next base: position 5,246 of record NZ_RCOB01000206.1, on the reverse strand, counting down.
GCCGCTTGCCTGTTTGCCGCCCTGAACATCTGCACCTTGTCGGCCCGTGCCGAATCCGATGTCAGCGCTAAACCGTACACCTACGGTACACACCTGGACATTCAGAAAGTCGTATCGCTGAAACAGGACGCCACGCCTTCTTGCGGTGTGGTGGATGCGCAACTGACCTACCTCGATTCCCAGAGCAAAACCCACGTCGTGGACTACCGCAAGATTTCCGATAACTGCGGCTCGGATAACTGAGTCCTGCGATCAGCCATTGCCCAGCCCATTTGAAACGAGGAACAACACCATGAACAACGTCAGCCGATTCTTGACCGCCATTGCCTTTTCCGTCGCCGGCGCCGCGGCCCACGCCAATGCCGCTGTTGAACAAAGTGCCTGCGGCAGCAGCACGTGCTTTCAGCTGACGCCGGTGGCGCAGAAGGGCGGTGAGGGGTTCCTCGCCGAGGATGGCTACAACCGCACGCCGCAAGCTCAGGTGGTTGCCGAAAACGGTTATAGCCACACGCCACAGGGCAAGCAACAGGAAAGCCAGAACAGCTGAAGCCCGAACACCACCGATCCACTGTGGGAGCTGGCAATCAGCTTCCACAGGGGATGTATGTCGCCCTCTGATTCGTAATAGGTGATCCCATGTTTCTCATCGCTTTCCTGGGCGGCATATTGACCGTCCTCAGCCCGTGCATTCTGCCAGTCGTGCCGTTCCTGTTCGCGGGCGCCGACCGCACCCGCTCCTCGATCCTGCTGACGCTCGGCGGCATGGCCGTGACATTTGCCCTGGTCGCCAGCCTGGCGGTGGTCAGCAGCGAGTGGGTCATTCAGGCCAGTAATGCCGGCCGCCATGTGGCCCTGATCGTGATGGTGCTGTTTGCCCTGTCGCTGATTTCCGCTCGGGTCGGCGACTGGCTGGCACGACCGTTCGTGTTGCTGGGCAATCGCCTGGACCCCGACAGCCGAAAGGTTTCCGGTCCGCTGGGCTCGCTGATGATCGGGGTCGCCACCGGTCTGCTGTGGGCACCGTGCGCCGGGCCGATCCTCGGGGTCATCCTGACCGGTGCCATGTTGCAGGGTGCGAACGCCGGGACCAGCCTGTTGCTGGTGGCTTACGGTTTGGGCAGTGCGTTGTCGCTGGGCATCCTGATCTTCGCCGGTCGCGGCCTGGTCAATCGCCTGAAACCATCGATCCCGGTCACTGGCTGGTTGCGTCGTGGTGCCGGTGTCGCCGTGTTGGCCGGGGCGGCGGTGATCTCCACTGGCGCTGATAGCGTGCTGTTGGCCAATACCTCGTCGGAAGGTGTCAGCCGCGTCGAGAAAGGCGTGCTCGAAACCGTGCCCAAGGTCGTCGACTACTTCGTCAGCAAGGTCAAGGCCGATTCCATGGACAATGCCCAGGGCCCCATGCCCTCGCTGAACGGCGCTGTGCAATGGCTCAATTCGCCAGCCCTGACCAACGAATCGCTCAAAGGCAAAGTGGTATTGGTGGATTTCTGGACCTTCGACTGCATCAACTGCAAGCACACCCTGCCGTACGTCAAAGACTGGGCGAAGAAGTACGAAAAGGACGGGCTGGTGGTGATCGGCGTGCACACGCCTGAGTACGGCTTCGAACGGATCATCGACAACGTCAAGGACAAGGTGAAGGAGTACGGCATCACCTACCCGGTGGCAATCGACAACAACTACGCGATCTGGCGCAACTTCGACAACCAGTACTGGCCTGCCCACTACCTGATCGATGCCAAGGGCCAGGTGCGTTTCACCCACTTCGGTGAAGGTCGGTATGACACCCAGGAAAAGATGATCCAGCAGCTGCTGGAAGAGGCCAAGGCCGACGCCAAGGCCAGCGCTCCAGCCGTTTGATCCTGCCGATCAATGGCTCACATGCATTGCGCCGTGGGCCACCGAGCGATTTTCCTGACTGCGCCGCCACGCCGCTGGCGGCGCTCCATACTCGCGACGAAATGCCCGACTGAACGCCGTGTCGGTCTGGTAACCCACTTCTTCGGCGATGCGCATCAAGGAACTGTTACTGCTGCGTAACAGGTTGGCAGCGAGCAACATGCGCCATTGCGTCAGGTACTGCATCGGCGACACCCCGACCAATTGTTGAAAGCGCTCCGCCAGCACGGATCGGGAGGTGCCGGCCGTTCGTGCCAGTTCCTCCAGGGTCCAGGTGTGGCAGGGCTTTTTGTGCAAGGCATTGAGTGCGGCGCCGACGATCCGGTCGCTGACCCCGGCCAGCCACCCGGTGCGGGCCTTGCCGTGCTCATGCATGTACAGGCGCAGGACTTCGATGAACAACACTTCGGCCAGTTTGGCCAATACGCCTTCACCGCCAGGCCGCGGCGAGCGGGCTTCGGCCAAGGCATAGCGCACCGAAGATTCCAGCCAGACCCCGGCATTCGAACCGCGCACATTGACCCGCACCACGGATGGCAATCCAGTGAGCAACATGCCCGCCAACCGCGTATCGCACGCCAGATAACCACAGACCAGACGCGTGACCGCGCCGCCGCCACCGTAGCTCAGTTGCCGTGGCCGTCGCGCCAGCACCTTGTCCAGCCGCGTCCCGCTGGCCGGCGTCAATCCTGGTTGCGAGCTCATGCGATGGGCATCGCCCTGGGGGAACACCACGACATCGCCAGCGCTCAGCTGCAGGGGCGGATCATCCCCCAGTTCGACATAACACTCGCCCTCGGTGATCAGATGGAAGATCACCACCCGTTCGGCGTTCGGCTCCAGAAACGGTGCCGCCGTATCGGCCCTCGGTGATTGATAGCACCACGGTGCAGTGAACCTGGCATTGATGAAAATGGCGCCGACCAGACGGACGACGCGCAGGGTCTGTGACAGGGCATCCATGATGACCTTCCCGTGCGGACCGATGTTCTCGATTGTGAGCCTGCCGCAGCGACTTGTGAAACCGCCGGACGATCGGCCAAGGTTGGCCGACGATCGGACAGGACGCCGGAGGCCGGCAGCGCGATAGTTGACGCACAGGGTCAGCCCGGCTCTGTCATCAATAACAAGAATGAGAGGTTGCCATGCCTAAGTTCGTCATAGAACGCGAGATTCCAGGTGCTGGAACACTGTCAGAAAGGGATTTGAAAGCCGCTTCGCAAAAGTCCTGCAGGGCCTTGCGCGATCTGCCGCAGGTGCAGTGGCTGCAGAGTTATGTCACCGGTGACAAGCTCTACTGCGTGTACATCGCGCCAAGCGAAGAACAGATCCAGGAGCATGCACGGCTGAGTGGTTTCCCGGCCAATCGCGTTTCCCAGGTCATGAACATCATCGATCCCACCACGGCGGAATAACGCGCCGGTAGTTGATCTGTGTTCCAACCCAGAGATCGTCTCCATGAGTACACCCATTGATCTAACTGCCTTGAAAAACCGCCAGATGGCCGCCTGGGCCAGTGGTGACTACGCCGTCATCGGCACGACTTTGCAGATCGTCGGCGAGCAATTGGCCGAAGCCTGTGACCTGCTGTGCGATGAGCAAGTGCTCGATGTCGCGGCCGGTAACGGCAACGCGACGCTGGCTGCCGCGCGGCGCGGTTGTCAGGTCACCTCCACTGACTATGTGGCCGCATTGCTCGAACGCGGCGAAGATCGCGCCCGGGCGGAACGCCTGAACGTCACCTTCCAGGTGGCCGATGCCGAAGCGCTGCCGTTTGACGATGGCAGTTTCGATGCCGTGCTTTCAACCTTCGGCGTGATGTTTACCCCGGATCAGGCCAAAGCCGCCTCGGAGCTGGCGCGGGTCTGTCGGCCCGGTGGCCGGATCGGTCTGGCCAACTGGACGCCGGAAGGTTTCGTCGGCCAGATGTTCAAGACCCTCGGCCGGCACATGCCTCCACCACCGGGCGCGCAACCGCCTTCGCAGTGGGGCACCGAAGCCTGGCTGCACACACACTTCGACGAGCGCAACTTCCTGGTTCAGGTGACGCGCAAGACCTTCAATTTCCGCTATCGCAGCGCGGCGCATTTCATCGACACCTTCCGTATGTGGTACGGCCCGGTGCACAAGGCATTCGCAGCATTGCCACCGGACGGTGCCAAGGGGCTGGAAAACGACCTGACGGAACTGATCAATCGTTCGAATCGGGCGGGGGACAGGTCTTTGGTGGTGCCGAGTGAGTACCTGGAGGTGGTGATTACCCGGCGTTGAATTTGCTTTGGTCCCTGTGGGGGCTTGCTCTCACAGGGGCTGGAGTTGAGCGGGTGAAGGTGAGTGGTGATTGGTTGAATATCTGTCGCTGCGGCAACGGCGGCTCATGGTTGCGCTTTTACAGCCATCCCTACACCAAACCTGTGGGAGCTGGCTTGCCAGCGATAGCGGCCTGACAGCCAATCAATCTCTACCAGATGTGCCCGATCCCTGCAGGAGCGAGCCTGCTCGCGAAAAACGATTGGGCGACACGGACATTCAGATAGCCCGCGTCATCGTTAACGACCATCGCGAGCAGGCTCACTCCTACACAGGTTGGTTTCGTTTGCTGAAATCCCATAGACCACAAAACCTGTGGGAGCTTGGCCTGCCAGCCGACCAATCTCTACCAGATGTGCCCGATCCCTGCAGGAGCGAGCCTGCTCGCGAAAAAC